>CAZBIT010000324.1:0-3825 GCA_964491835.1 uncultured bacterium | reverse complement strand
TATCAATTAAAACTTTGTTGGAGGACTAAAAATGGTGGAAGAATTAGCAATAAATGGAGGGAATCCTGTTATAAAGGAACCGCTTCCAGGATGGCCATGGTTTGATGATGAAACAATTAAGTTTGCTATGGAGCCGCTGCGAACAGGGAAA
Source organism: uncultured bacterium (assembly GCA_964491835.1). Taxonomy (GTDB): domain Bacteria; phylum SM23-31; class SM23-31; order JAUVVT01; family JAUVVT01; genus CAZBIT01. Next base: position 3,674 of record CAZBIT010000324.1, on the reverse strand, counting down.
GTAAACTATTGGACAGGGAAACTTGGATTAGAGTTTGAAAAAAAATGGGCAGAATATAATAATGTAAAGTTTGCAATCTCTACTACTAATGGGACAAGTGCACTTCATACTGCTCTTGGTGCACTGGGGATTGGTCCCGGTGATGAAGTTATTACAGTTCCTTATACCTTTATCGCTACATCATTTTCAGTTCTTCAAATAGGGGCGATACCAGTGTTTGTGGATGTTAAAAGAGAAGACCATTGCATTGATCCAAAAGAAATAGAAAAAAAGATTACTCCAAGGACAAAAGCAATTATACCTGTTCATCTTTATGGAAATGTCTGTGATATGGATAAGATTATGGATATTGCAAAAAGGAATAATCTGTATGTTATCGAGGATTCTGCACAAGCACACGGAGCAGAATATAAGGGAAGAAAAGTAGGTTCAATCGGTGATGTTGGAGCTTTTAGTTTTTGTCAGAATAAAACTTTTACAACAGGGGGAGAAGGGGGAGCAGTCATTACAAATAACGAGGAAATAGCATGGGAGGCTCGCTCTTTTAGAGACCATGGATATGATGTTAAGAAAAGGATGTCTCTTTTGGAAATGGAACAAGCGTTGCCATACATTCATAGAAGAATTGGATTTAATTACAGAATGACTGAAATTCAATCTGCAATCGGAATTAAAGCATTGGAAAAACTTGATTCCTGGAATTTACCTCAAAGAAGAAGAAATGGTGAAATAGTTACAGGTGAATTAAAAAATTGTCCCCAAATTTCAACACTTCCAGTTCATAATTCTGAAAAAAGGAATGGTTTTTATGCTTATCCTATTGTTCTAAACTTAGATGCACTTTCCTGTGATAAGAATACATTTCTCAAATCTGTTGTTGCAGAGGGTGTTTATGCCTGGAAGGAATTCTGGCCCCAGAGTTATAAAGAAGACGCCTATGTAAAACACAACGGTTTTGGAAGGTTCAGATTTCCATTCGAATCGAAAGAATACACTAACTCCAAGGCAGTCGAGTATGATAAAATATACTGCCCAAATTGTGCATGGTTAGAAGAGAGAACATTTGTTATTTTTATTTGGCCAACAATTAAAGATGAACAGGCGACGCTTATTGCCAGGGCAATTAAAAAAGTTGCTAATTATTATGCAAAATAAGTTTTTATAGGAGGAATATATTATGAGCATAAAATGGGGAGTAATTGGCGCTGGAGGAATTGCTGATAGAAGAACTATACCGGAAGGTATAATACCAGCAAATAATTCTGAATTAGTAGCAGTGATGGATGTTAATGAAAACAAGGCAAAAGAAGTGGCAAAAAAATATGGTAACATTAAATATTATTCAAAGGAAGAAGATTTAGTAAATAATCCAGATATAGATGCGGTATATATTGCAACACCGACGTATCTTCATGCTAAACAGACCTGTTTGGCGGCAGGTTCAAAAAAACATGTTCTTTGCGAGAAGCCTATGGCTATGAATGTAAAAGAATGTGAAGAAATGATAAAAGTATGTAATGCAAATAATGTCAAACTTTCAATTGGATATATGATGAGATTTCATGCTTATCATAAGTATCTAAGAAAAATGATTGAGGAGGGAGAATTAGGTCGAATTGTTTTTGGCAGAGCACAGCTTTCCTGCTGGTATCCACCAATTGAAGATGCTTGGCGACAGAATCTCCAATTAGGAGGTGGGGGCTCTTTAATAGATATGGGAAGTCATTGCATTGACCTATTAGAAATGTTTATTGGTAAGGTTTCAAGAGTATTTTGTAATACTAAATCTTTAGTTCATAATTATAGTTCAGAAGATACTGCTGTTGTTCTACTTGAATTTCAGAATGGAGCACAAGGAGTTGTCGATACGTGTTTTAACATACCTGATAATTCTTCTAAAAATGTCCTTGAAATATACGGTAATAAGGGAAGTGTTTTAGCTAAGGGAACAATTGGTCAAATGCCAGGCGGCGAAATGATTACTTTTATAGAAAATGAAAAAAAGGATTACAATGCAAAGCAGGAAAGAGAATTTACGTCAATGGAAATGAAAATCGAACTTGAACCAGTAAATATGTATCGTGCGGAAATCGAGCATTTCTCCAACTGCATTTTAAATGATGAAGAACCTGTGATAACAGGAAAAGATGGACTATGGAATTTAAAAATTGTTCTCGCATGTTATGAATCTGCAAAGAAAGGTAAACTTGTTAGATTATCTTAAAATCTACTAATGTTTGTTTAAAATGGAAATAATACTTTTAATTTTTGGAATACAATGTATGAAAGGTATTGTATGATGAAAGTAAAGTGTTTATTTTTTATAGCGTTTTTCTATATTTTTGTTCTTTCCCCACTCAATGCCCAAGAAGTTTTAATATTTCCTAAACCTCGAGAAATGAAAATTCTTGACGGGAAACCTTTTACAATAAACACAAATACAAGGATTATTATGAATTCTTCTTCTAACGAATTAGACAGCATTACTGTTTTAGAACTGAATAATAAGATATATAATTTAGTTGGCTACCAATTTTCTGTTGTTAAATCACCAATCCAAGAACCATTCGAAAACATAATAGTTATAGGCGAACCTTTGAGAAATCCAACTATAAAATATTTGCTCGATAAAAATAATATAAAATTGAATAAAGAAAATCCGGGTGAGCAGGGATATATTATTTTTTCTAATTCTAATTTAGTTTTAATATCTGGATATGATGTGGCTGGAACTTTCTATGGAATTCAAACTTTATTGAATATTATCGATTCAAACAGGATTAATTCAGTTGAGATTCCGAACATCTTAATTCGTGATTATCCTTCTATGAAATATCGTGGACTTTTTAATGAGAACAAATGGGGTCCTGATTTAATGACTCTAAATGACTATAAAAATATGATTGACTTTATGGCTGAAAACAAAATGAATATGCTCGCTATTGGAATCTATGGATGCTGGGCAGTTCAATACAGAAATAAAATAACTGAATTCTTTATGATTCCTGTTGATAATTATCCGCAACTTAAAACTCCCAAACTTATCGAATTTTATTCTCCAAAAAGTGGTGGGTGGCAGAAATTGGATTACCTCCCGACAATTTTTGAAAAAGACCTTTTTGGCCAAATTATAAAGTATGGAAAGAAAAAACATGTTTTAATCCGCCCCAAATTCAATAGTCTTGGACATAATACTTTAATTCCTCGCATATTCCCGGAAATATCTGCTAAAGATGAAAAAGGAAATCCTTTATATGAAAATTTTTGCACATCTAATGAAAGGACTTATGAAATTCTTTTCAATATATATGACAATATTATTGATAAATACTTAAAACCTAATGGAGTAGATTGGTTTGATATTCAAATGGATGAAGTATATCAGTTTTGCAAATGTGAAAAATGCAGAAAGATTAAAGAAGAGGAAATTTATTTAAATCACGTGATAAAGTTAGCAAATCACTTGAAATCAAAAGGTATAAAAAATGTTGGCATCTGGACAGATATGCTTGAAAAAAGAAAAATGATAAATAGTCATTTTGTCCAGACATTAGAGAAAGAAGGATTAAAAGATATTTTGGTTCTACAGTGGTGGGATTATACTGAACCTATTCAATATGAGACGCTTCATCCAGAGATTTCACTGAGAAACTGGATTGTGCCTATGACTGGTT
>CAZBIT010000323.1:0-3828 GCA_964491835.1 uncultured bacterium | reverse complement strand
GTTGATGTATTAATCTTAACAGGTCACGGAACAATTCCAAGTGCTGTTGAATCAATTAAACTTGGTGCATTTGATTATATTCTTAAACCTTTTCATAAGGATGATTTATTAAATAGAATTGATAAAATATTGCAGATTAAGAAACTCCAGTATGAAAACGTTTTATTAAAAGAGCGATTGAAGGGAAAATATCAGTTTAAAAACTTAATAGGCAAAACGCAAAAATTGGTTGAAATATTTGAATTAATACCAAAGATTGCTAATAGTGATTCTATTGTTTTAATTTTAGGAGAAACTGGCACCGGAAAAGAAGAAATCGCTAAAGCAATTCATTACAGTGGAAATCGGTCACAAAGGATATTTAACGTAGTAGATTGTGCATCAATAAATCCAAATCTTTTCGAAAGTGAACTTTTTGGACACGTAAAAGGTGCTTTTACAGGTGCAATCAATGATAAAATTGGCTTATTAAAAGCCACTGGAGATGGAACTTTATTATTTGACGAAATAGCAGAAATACCAATTTACATTCAGATTAAACTTTTAAGAGCAATTGAGGAGAGAGTAGTAAGGGCTGTTGGGAGTATTCAGCCACAAAAATTTGATGCCAGAATTATTGCCACAACGAGCAGGAATCTTCAAGAGGCAATCAAAAAACAGGAGTTCCGTGAAGACCTATTTTTTAGATTAAACGTTGTATCCATAGAAATCCCACCACTAAGAGAAAGAAAGGATGACATCCCTCTTTTAATCAATCATTTTATTCAAAAATTCGACAAAAATAGAAACCTCATCGAAAGAATTTCCGATGGTGCACTTCAAATTTTGCTGGATTATAATTGGCCAGGTAACGTTAGAGAATTGGAAAATTATATAGAAAGGGCATTTACGCTTGGAGTTAAAGGTTTAATTGAAGCAAAAGACCTTCCTAAATCTATTCTTTCAACAAACAAAAAAATAATCGATTCACAAATTACATCTGAATCTACATTGTCAGAATATGAAAAAGAGATTATAATCAAAACTCTTAAAGAAACAGAAGGAAATAAAAGAAAAACAGCGGGAAAACTAAATATAGGAGTTACAACCTTATATCGTAAGTTGAAAAAGTATAATATTGAATAAAAAGCGTTTCATAATGAAAATGATATTTTCATATTGGAACGATTGGTTTTGATTTTTAATCTGAATTTAATTTTAAATAGTAATCATATTTATTTTAATAACAGCCACTTAAAATTATTTTTGTGGCTGTTTTTTTTATTGGCATTAAGTTTGCTTGTTATTAAACGTGAAGTTCAAAAAATATTACTATTGATAATCTAACTGAATTTGTTTCTGCATAATTTTAACTGAATTTCCAAACAAACCAAGAATAACATAATATTATTTTTGAAGTAAATCATCATTTGTTTTAATTCACATAATTTAAAGAGTTTAGTAAAATTTAAAAAAGTTATATTCATCATTAAGTTAATATTTAAAAATGAAAACTATATTATTGATTGATGATGAAATTAATTTGTTGAACGCATATTCCTTAATGCTTGAGAAAAAGGGATTTAGAGTTTTAAAAGCAATTAATGGAAATGAAGGATTAAAAATAATGTTATCTGAGGACATTGACCTTGTAGTTTCTGATATTTATATGCCTCAAAAAAATGGACTTGTCGTAATCAAACAAATAAGACGAATTTTAAAATATCGTAATATCCCAATCATTATCCTTTCTGCCGGTGGAACGAAAAAAAATGTTTATACAAGTATTGGATTAGGTATTAATGCATTTTTAATAAAACCCTGCTTAATGGAAAAATTATATCAAACTGTGGAAGAGGTTTTAAGTTCCAGAAATAATTTTAAAAATGTATTAGATATTTCTAAAATTGATAACGACATAGATTATTCAAATATTTCCATAATGTTTGTTTATAACAATGCAAATGTAACTGATAATGTTTATGAGTTTCTTACAGAACATTTTAATACAGTATGTATTGAAGAGAACGTTGAGAGGTATGAAGAAAACCTTAAAAAGAAGAACATAGACCTTTTGATTGTTGAAATTAGTTCACCTTATGATAGAAACTTCAAGTTTTTATTAAATATTTACAATGTAAATAAATATTTAGAAATTCCCATTATAGTGATTTCAGAAACGAAAAATGATTTGAAAACTCTGTTTGACTGCTTGGATTTTCATATTGACAAAATTATTATGAAACCATTTGAGTATGGCAATCTTTTAAAAACTATTTTGCAGGTAACAAATATGCAATATCTTAACGGGAAATTAACACTGTTAATTAATAAAATAAAAAAAGAACTAATGGAAAACAGAGAGAAAGAATTGAATATTGTAAATTTTTTGAGAAACAAAATTTACAGGTTGAGAAGTGAAAATCTTAAACTACAAAATAATATTTATAAATCGAGGGAAGAAAGATTTATGATGTTCTCTGAAAATAACAGGAAAATAAGTATGATTACAAAAAAGATATCCAAAGTGAAAAAGATATTTTTAAACAAGAGGCAGAATTTATTAAGAATGGAAAACATAATTGAAACAAAACTTAAATTTATAAACAAAAAAAGGATTTCTTTAGAAGCATATTGAAACTGATTCAAATTTTTTTATAGTTAGGTTAAATAATATGAAAAATATTATAATATTATTAGTGTTTGGTATTTTATTAAATCCGTTACTTGTAAAAGGAGAAGAGAGGGAACAAAAGTCAAAAAAATCTACTGAAGAGATACTCTTCGAGCCAATGGAAACAATAATAACTGCATCAAAAAGGGAGCAACGAATACAAGATTCACCTTCGACAATAAGTATAATTACAGAAGAAGATATAAGAGAATCAGGAGCAATGAGTATCCCCGATGTTTTGAGATTTGTGCCAGGAATTGACGTTATGCAAATAACGTCTTCCCACTGGGAAGTGAACGCTCGTGGATTAAACCAAATACGCTCAAATAAAATGTTAGTGATGATTGATGGGCGTTCAGTTTATTTTGATTATTACGGAGGGGTTATTTGGCAGGGGCTTCCAATTACAATTGAAGATATCAGTAGAATCGAGGTTATCAGAGGTCCAATCTCTGCTCTTTACGGTGCAAATGCTTTTAGTGGTATAATAAATATTATAACAAAATCCCCACGGGAATCTACGGGAACTAATTTTTCTTTTGATGGAGGGAATCTGAATTGTCTTCGGTCGTCATTCATTCAAGGTGGAAGAAATGGGAAATTGGGGTATAAGATTTCAGGAAGTTCAAGAAACGTAAATAGTTGGAGAGATCATAATAACAATTCAGAAAGAAGGGGCATCACAAATGTAAAGTTGGATTATATGATAAACGGGAGGTCTTCACTTTCATTTGATACAGGTTTTGAAACTGGAAACATCGAGCAGATAATTCTTACTTCAATATTAAAATTCGATGGATTCACAAACTATGCAAAATTGAATTATAATTATTCAGATTTAAAGTTTCAATTCTTCTGGAATCACGGAAACATAAAGTCACCTTCATTCGTAAATTATGGTGACGACATAGAAACAAAATATAACACGTTTGATGCGGATTTGTTTGAAACGTTAAATCTGGGTTCAAAAAATACCATTACGTTTGGTAGTAGTTTCAGAGTTAATACCATTGAATCCAACGTAATTGATGAAGACCATCATCAGAGTTTACTTGCTGGGTTTGTGCAAAATGAATTTAGACCAAATAAAAAGGTAATCACTTTAATAGGTTTTAGAATTGACCATCATCCATTAGTAAAGAATAATTTAAGTCCAAGAGGGAGTTTAATTTTCG
>CAZBIT010000322.1:0-3832 GCA_964491835.1 uncultured bacterium | reverse complement strand
GCACCTGCAGTTGTCCAATTACTTCCAGTTTTATAACTATTCCAAGTGACTTCGGATTCAACCCAACTTCTTGTTGGTCTTACATTATACATTTTAACGTACATCGTATTAGAGCCAGAACTTGGTGCCTTTTCATATATATAAAGTTTCAAAAGTGCACTATCTATTGTTGCATCAATTGGTATCCCGTGATTTTTCAAACGGAATAAGATATTCCATCGATAAGTCGTAGAATTATAACTCCCAAAATAATGATATAAATTAGTAGCACCATACGGAGTGTCAGGAGTTTCTGCCCATATATTGGCATCTTCCACTTTGCTAACATCGCTAACTACAATTATCGGGTCTATTATGACAGGATATTCATATCCCTTTCCAATAGCAAACTCCAAATAATAAAATCCACTTTCTTGATAAATATGATACAAAACATCAACTTTATTCCCCTTCGCATTAAAAGATTCAGGAGCAGGAATGTGAAATATCTCATTCCCATTTTGCACAAATGAAATTCCTTTCCCATCGTCAAAAAATATTGCATTCGATATAATCTTATATCTGAAAACAGTATCTGCATCAGCATTTTTAATAATCAAATATTCCTTTATCCCAATATTTAATACTGATAGTTCAACATCAACATTACTCCAGACGTTTTTATAATAAGCAGTATTATCACTTATTTCAGCATAAGACATATTTGCTTTCTGTGGTTCAAATACTACATAAATCCCATCTTTTTCAATTTTATATGGAAGAAGAGAATTTTTATTTATTCTCACGAGAAAATCGTTTTCAACCTTGTTTGTATATTCACCAATAACATCATCATAAAATTTATTATCCCTTTGTTTGAATGCACTACTATTTTTATCATAATAATTCTGTCCTGATTGAATCACAAGTTTTCTTTTCCCTGCTCCTAAATCATACACTGATTTATCTTTATCAACATACCAAACCTTTTTTGACATTAAATTTTCAGAACCAGTAGATTCTTGCGCAAAAACCTTTTTTGCTGTATTTAAAAAATCAAATACAAGAGATACACTTTCTTTTATTACGATGAGTAATAACAATAAAATTGTAAAAGATAAAAATCTTTTTAACTTCATATTAACCTTCCAATCTTTTAAAATCCATCTTAACACGGTAACATTCTTTCAGATTAACTTACTTGATTGTTTCTGCACAGATTTATTCAATTCAATAAAACTCATCGGATGGAAGTGAATTCTTTTTATTATTTCAGTAGTAACTTTGTGAGTTTCCTCATTTACTCTAAATAAATATTCATTTTCTCCATCACTCCATCCAAAACATCTACTTTCTATATAAATCTTACCCGCTAAATCCATGTTTGCAGTTTTGAACTGGATAAATTCAAGAAAATTGTCGATATTTTTCTTCGAGATTCTAAATTTCTCAAATCCTTCAATCCATAAACTCTCGATAAAGTGAATATTCACATCATTCCAATTCACATTACCAGATTCTTTCACAACCTCACCAGAGACGAGTTTTGCACACCATCCCATTCAATACTCCTGTTTTAGATTCTGAAACAAGTTCAGAATGACAATAATCAAATATGTATTTATCAATAATGTGGACAATTAAATATTAAAAACGCTCAATAATGTATTGATAAATTCTATGAAAAATCAAACTTCAAAGAATATGAAAATCCCCCACCTACACCACCTTTCGATCCAATTACTTCGTTTATTCCAAGAGATAATGCAAGATAAATATACTGAGACGTCTGACTATGCGTTGTGCCGGTGATATCCCCACCATTTATTTTTGTCAAATTAGATGTAGAAATACTTGTTGGACAAATCCCCGGAACACCGCCAGATACCTGCCCCACAGATTTATTCTGAGTCCATGCATTGGTGATATCACAGTAATAATAATTAGTCCCCACAAAATCAACGTTTGAACTCAACCAAAACCTCATATTGCTTATGGTAGTATTACCCTGCAAATTTGAACACCTGAAAATGACACACTTTGGACCGACTTCTACTGCATCCGCAGTGTTGTTTGCAGTCCCGAAATCAAGTGGATTAGTTTGACTTACAACCGTGCCGGCGGTTGTTCTATCAGTTGGCTCCGTTTGAGCAATATCAAGAGAGCGAAACTCAACTGTTGGAACTATCAAAAATATGAAAAATAAAAACCACAATATTCCTGAATAAAAACCTATTTCAATCATATTAAACCTTTATTTTTTATTTAAAAAAATCCTAACTTTCCCAAATATAAAAATTAATGTAGAGACGCATTGATATGCGTCTCTACATATAATAAATTGATTAATCGGTCACCTTATATTGAATAATCACCATTGGAGTATCAGCCCCACTGACAAAAGCCCCAGAATAACTATTATCGCTGAATCTCAACGTGCAGGGCAATAATTTTTTGAACATAACTTCAGTTGAATTATACCACAATTTTTTAGAAGAACCGCTATCCATCATAACCTTTGATGTATTTATACCATTGGTCATAATAAAAGCAGTAGTATCACTATCAACCTTTGCCCTTGCAAAAATATCAATTCTTTGAATGGTTATGTCGCTTTTAGGTGTAAAAATCCCCATAATCTGGTCAATCGGCTCACCATAATGAACAAACGATAATATCTTTGATTCTGACTTCTTATTAATATAATCTTTGACCGAACTCCACCAACTTCTTGGTATTTGTGGTTCTTTTACCTGTGAGTTTACCACAATGGCTACAAAAAACACAAGCGCCAGTAAATATACAACTGCCAATTTTTTCTTTGCCATATCAACCTCCTTATGCCATATTTAAATATTTTCGTGCATCATCACATAAAACAGAATATGCTATAGATTCGCTGACGATACACTCTTCTATTTTTTTCTCGATTATCTTATCTGCTTCAACAAGAAGGTCCTGTTCAACACCTTTCTTTATCGCAAAACGTTTATCAATTGCAGCAATATAATTATCACTTGCAGAGTCATATCGAAATATCTCCGAACCCATTGGTGTCACCACTTCTCCTGTCTTCTGAAAAGTAAATCCTGCAAATGGGTCTTTAAATTCAGACAAATTCAATAGTTTCGATTCGACATTTTTATTAACGATAATCGCATTCATTTCAAACGGCTCAAATTCAACAAAAAGTTTTATAAGGTCTCCATAAGTCAAATTTTCATATCCGGATTCACCCGCTGAAACGGATTCTGCTGCGCCAGTCGCACCATCTCCATTAATCACTGCATTATACACAGCGCCAATCTTATCATTTTGAATATTAAACCCAACATACCATAAAATCACCTTAAACTCTGCAAGTGATGACCATCGAATAACCCTGTATGTAAAATCAAGCCCCCTACCGTAATCACGTATGGCAACATCTTTATCTCTATACGTGACCGTTGTTTTGGGAATAGCACTTCCTTCTCCAATTTCGGCAAGTGACCTACCCTTTATCCCAGGTGAACTGACATACAATGGTTTATAACTCGGTCCCTTTACGGGACTTTCAACAGCGATTAACTTATCCGCTCCGGGTTTCATACTCATTCCCGCCTTTATCTGACGCCTAAACCATTCTGGTGTAAGTATCATCATAGAACTTGAAAAAAAATCTTCAACTGTAACATTACTTCTTTCAGATGACGTAATATTTGCAAGCATCAATTGACGCTCAAAAGCATCAAGGGGCGTAATTACATTCCCAAGAGCATCCCTTTCAGATGGGTCTCTTTCTTCAAGTATATCAAGAAGCGTGATACCCCTTTCATCCGCTTCTTTATATATACTTAAATCCCCTGTTTTC
>CAZBIT010000321.1:0-3835 GCA_964491835.1 uncultured bacterium | reverse complement strand
AAATTTCTAAATTCGTTGTTTCCATTAAGGAAGAACTCGAAAAATTAAAAGAACAAGTGAGAAATATTGTGTAAATAGAATTATATTTTTAGTTATATGATAAAATCATTTAAAAATCTATATTATATAACTCATATTGATAATGTTAACTCTATATTGGAATATGGAATTCTGTCACATCAAATTATAGAAAATGAAAAAATAAAGTTTACTCCAATATATGATGCTCAAATTGTTGCTAATCGTCATAATATAAAAACGCCTGATGGGAAATCACTTTGGGAATTTGCCAATCTTTACTTTCAACCAAGAAATCCTATGTTATATAGAGTAATAAGTGAAAAGTCGGTAAATGATGTTATTGTCATTTCTATTAAAGGATACGTATTAAATAGAAACGATATTTTTATTTCTACTGGGAATGCTGCACATTCTAAATCTGATATTTTACCAGTGAAGAAAATGGGAGATTTTTCCAAAATTGCAAAAATAATAAAAAGTGATATAAATAAAATTTGGTGGAAGGAGGCAGATGGTTCTAAAAGAAAGATTATGGCGGAATGTCTTGTTCCGAATAATGTAATGCCTGATTCAATTGATACGATTTACGTAGCAAATCACGATATCGCTGAAAAACTTAAATGTTTGATTAAGAAATCTAATATTTCTGTAATTCCAGAACCAAGTATGTTTTTTCAAAATCCATATAAAAGTGTTATTACTGATAATCTTTCTTTGGTTGAAGGGGATATGTTTTTCTCAAGAATGCACACCTTGACGATTAGTGTGAATGTTGTTGGGATTATGGGAAAGGGGCTTGCATCAAGGACAAAATATCAATTTCCAGAAATATATGTTAAATATCAAGATTTATGCAGAGAACGTATTCTTAAAATGGGTAAGCCATATCTTTATAAAAGTGAAATTTCTCTCGATTATGAATTAGCTGATGAGCCATCAACTATGTCTAATATGAATTTAGAAACGTGGTTTCTTCTTTTCCCCACAAAAAAACATTGGAGAGAACATTCAGATATTCAGAGTATAGAAGAGGGTCTAAAATGGTTAAAAAATAATTATAAGAAAGAGGATATTAAATCTTTAGCTATTCCTGCACTTGGATGTGGTCTTGGATGGCTTGATTGGCGTAATGTTGGTCCATTAATATGTAAATACCTTGCTACTTTTGATATTCCAGTTTCTTTATATTTGCCAGCAGAGAAAAAAATTCAAGAAGAATTTTTGAAAAAAGAATTTTTACTTGCAAAAGGAAATTAAAAAGTAATAGTTAGTTTAATAATAATAAATTATGAATGAGTTGATTGTAATATCGGGACCTTCTGGTTCTGGTAAGACAACTATATGTAATAGGTTGTTAAAAATATTTCCAGAATTGGAATATAGTGTCTCAGCAACAACGAGGGAAAAAAGGGAAGGTGAAAAAGAAGGGATTGATTATTATTTTGTCAGCAGGAATAAATTTGAAGAAATGATTAATGATAATGAATTCATTGAATGGGAAAATGTTCACGGAAATTTGTATGGGACTCTATATAAAGACATTGAAAGAAAACGTGATAAAAATTTGGGTGTCCTAATGGATATTGACCCTAAAGGGGGAACGAATATAAAGAAGAAGTATCCTGACTCTATATTGATATTTTTAAGCGTTCCATCAATAGATGTTCTTATTGAAAGGTTGAAAAAGAGAAAAACAGAAAAAGATATTGATATCAGTAAAAGAACAGAAAGAACGAAAGAGGAGTTTGAACTTTCTAAAAATTATGACTATATAATTGAAAATAATAATATTAAAGATACATTAAAAAAAATATCAGAAATAATTAAAAAAAAGGTATTATTTAATAAAGAATATGTTAAAAGGTAAAAAAATATTAATAGGTATAACAGGCGGTATTTCTGCTTATAAGGTTAATTTTTTAATTAGAGATTTGAGAAAAATGGGGGCAGAAGTGCGGGTTATACTAACTGAATCTGGGAAACAATTTGTTTCTATTGTCACTCTTGGGGCAATCTCTAACAACGAAGTTTATAGTGAACTTTTTGTGAAGGCAAACGAGAAATTTATACCCCACATAGACCTTGCAAAATGGGCAGATTGTCTGTTAATTTGTCCTGCTACAGCAAATTTTATAGCAAAAGCCACTTTGGGGCTTGCCGATGATTTACTTTCCACCGTCTTTATCGCTTATGACAAAAAGGCAATTTTTGCCCCTGCTATGCATAAAACAATGTATTTGAATCCAATAGTTCAGGAAAATGTAAAAAAACTTCGTAATAGGGGACACATTATTATAGAACCTGAAAAGGGAGAACTTGCTTCTGGAGATGTTGGTGTTGGAAGATTGCCAGAAATTGAGAAAATTATTCATTATGTTAAAAGATTTCTTGTTTGTCGAGATGAACTTAAGAGTAAGAAAGTTCTTGTTACTGCTGGTAGAACGGAAGAACCAATAGACCCGATTAGATTTATCAGTAATTATTCCTCGGGTAAAATGGGATTTTCAATTGCAGAAGAAGCGGTAATGAGAGGTGCGGATGTTACTCTGATTAGTGGTCCAACGTCTCTTAAACCACCTTTTGAAGTTAAATATATACAAATTAAAACAGCCCAAGATATGGCAAAGTCAGTTAAAGAAGAATTTTTACAAAATGACGTTCTTATTATGGCTTCTGCTGTCAGCGATTATAAACCTATTGAATTTTCAAATAGCAAAATAAAAAGAGGAAAAGAAAAGTTTCAGATTGAACTTATCAAAAACGAAGATATTCTTGAATCTATAAGTAAGATAAAGAATGATAAAGTCGTTGTTGGATTTTCGCTTGAGACTGAAAATGAGATTTCTAATTCTATAAAGAAATTGAAAAAAAAGAATCTTGATTTTATAGTAGTTAATAATCCACTTATTGAAGGTGCAGGTTTTGGAGTAGATACAAATATTGTAAAGATAATTAATAAAGATGAAAACGTTGAAGATTTGCCAAAGTTATATAAAAGTGAACTTGCGAAAATAATCATAGATAAGGTGATAAAAATTATAAATGAACGAAAGTAATTTGTGTGAAAAACTAATTGAAGTAATTGATTTGACAAAAAGGTATATTCTTCAGCAAAAAGAGATTTACGGGAAAGAACTTTGGGGGGATTTGAAAATAGACGTTGAAGAAAAAATAGAAATAATACCTAAATTTCCTTCACTCGATAAATTATATCAATATATGAAGGAATGTCATAAATGTCCATTAGGTTCATTAAGGACAAATCTTGTATTTGGAGTTGGTAATCCGAATGCAAAAATGGTTCTTATAGGTGAAGCACCGGGCAGAGATGAGGACATACAGGGAGAGCCGTTTGTTGGAAGGGCAGGGCAACTGTTAAATAGAATGTTAATTGCTATAAATTTGAAAAGAGAAGATGTTTATATTGCTAATATTCTTAAATGCAGACCCCCCAGTAACAGAGAACCACTTGAAAGTGAGGTTGAGTTATGCCTCCCATATCTGATTGAACAACTTAAAATAATAAAACCGAAAATTATACTTGCTCTTGGGAGAATTGCCGTTAATAGTTTGTTTAAAGCAAAAATGGATATCAAAAACTTAAGAGGGAAAATTTTTAACTTCAAAGGAATTAAGATGATTGTTACGTATCATCCAGCCGCACTTTTAAGAAATCCACAATTTAAAAGACCTGCATGGGAAGATTTGCAAATGGTGAAGAAATTGTATGATGAAGAAAATAAATAGATTAATTTTATTAATTTAAATAATGGGATTTGATATGAAAAAAGAAATAATTGAAAAGTTACATAAA
>CAZBIT010000320.1:0-3842 GCA_964491835.1 uncultured bacterium | reverse complement strand
CTTTCCAAGAGCAAGTTGAACCAAACAAAGAGAAATGACAAACAAAAGACATAACTCACTGAACCTTAAATATGAAATTGGATTAAGGGAAAAAATAACGAACCTGACGATTACATCCAATATACCCACAACAATGCTTATAAGTGCCAGAATATAACCTGTCCATACGAGGGTTTTGAAATTTTTCATTGTTCTTCACCTCCTTTGAAATACATTTAATTTTAATATAACTTTAAAAATTAATTAGAACAAATCAGGATGAAGATGAAAAATATCGATGAGAAAAAAATCTATTATTTCTATGGATATTAAAATAATTTTTTATTCTTATGAACAAGCAATTGCAGAAGAATGAGGAATTAGAGATTTACAATTTTTATGTTCTAACAGAAATATATTTTAAAATTAGTTAAAATCAAGAAAAAAATATTATTCATTATTTTTTTAATGATTTCAATTTTGTATAATAATCAACTCTTTCCTTTGAAATATTGAGATATTCACCCTGAACCCCAAGAAACACTTCTTTTTTGAACTCAATTTCCGCCTCATTATTTCTTCCTAACTTTTCATAGGTTAAACCAAGAAGGGCGTGAGAAGAGGGAATATTGTCATCAAATATCGTTGAATTCTCGAGATAATCCGCTGCTTCCTGCCATCTGTTGGTATTATAATAAACTATACCTAATCCAAAATGTGCAGAACTATACATTGGATAAAGTTTTATCGCCTTTTTGTAATACATTTCCGCATTCCCATAATTTCTCATTTCTCTTTCACAATTTGCAATTCCATAATACGCATATACATAAGAACTATCATATTGAATTGATTGATTATATTGCTCCATTGCTTTGAAGTAAAGTTTTTCTTTATAATATACATCTCCCATAAGGTTATAAAAAGGTGCCTGATTATTTTTTATTTTCAAAGCATCATTTAACTCCGTAACCACAGAAACTATCTTCTCATTAGAAAAATACTCAACCGCCTTATCATAATGATTATATGCCAATTGAGTTTCTTTTAAATCCTTTACATTTTTTGTAAACCTATCTTCATTCAATTCCCACTTATTCTTTTCATACTCTGGAGAATTTTTCAAAGACAACGAGAGTTCTTTAACTTTTATCATTCGTTCGGACGTTTTTGGATGTGAACTAAAAAGCATCCCAATTTTCCCTGGTTCTTTTCCGCCAATGTCTTCCAAAACTCCCATAACACCTATCATTCCATCAGGGTCATAACCACCATTTACCATATATTTTACACCAAGTTCATCTGCTTGATGCTCGTAGTTTCTTCCATATCCAAGAGTTATCATATTGAAAATAATAGAACTCCCAAGTGCAACCAAATCTCTTATTTGGTCAGCATTTCTCCCTTGATGGTACATCTGGTCAATTGTCAATCCTGCATAAAGAACAATTTGAAACCCCATTGCTTTTGACATTTGAGAAGCACCATGACGTGCAGATATATGTGCAATCTCATGACCTAAAACGCCCGCAAGTTCAGCTTCATTATGTAAAACGTCCAGCATCCCCCTCGTTATATAAACATATCCTCCCGGTAAGGCAAATGCATTCACGATAGAAGTATTTACCACTTTAAACTGATAATCCAATATTGGCCTATGACTAACTTTCGCTAATTTTTGTCCAACATCATTTATATAATTATTAAGCAAGTCATCACTGTAAGTCCCACCAAATTCAAAAACTGCCTGAGGGGCGTATTTCATTCCAATATTTATTTCTTCCCTCTCGCTTACCAACATAAACTGTCTTTCGCCCGTAACATAACTTGTTGCACACTGAATATATAGCGATACAACTATAACTGTAAATAATAAAATCAATCTTTTATACATATATCTCACCATATTTACATTACAAAATTAATTTCATAAACATTGTGTCTTCCTGGCATTTCGTTCAAACTTACATTTTTAACACCATTTCTAAACTCAAATTCTTCAAGATATTCATCGCTATTATACAAAATCCTTGAACCGGGTCCAGCAGAAATTTTAACTCCTTGACTGCATTTTTCTGCTGTTAGGGACTTCGCAACGATTCTTGAATTCGCATCAATGTTCCCTTTAATCGAAATATCATCGCATTCAAAATTACATGTATTAATATCACCAAGTATAACAACTCTATTATTAGTTCCTCCAAATATTTTACTTTGGCTAACCATTCCCCTTATGAACACAAAATCGTTATAATCAAGCCTAATGACGCTATTATTCAAACTATTAGCAATAAAGTTTGGTTCCTTCAATTTAGCTGTATCACCCGCAAGATATGCTATATATTCCTCATTTTTCGTCACGAGTTCAATAAGTTTCTTCGTCATTTCTCTATGAATAATATGAAAAGATTTATAAATAGTAAGGAAATTATAATATTCTGGAGAGTTATCAAAAACCTCTATCAATGTAGTTGTGCCTATTAACTTTTCGAATAATTCTCTCAATTTTTCCCTGACATTTTCTCTCTCACCGTATGCTTGTTTCAGTTTTTCGAGCCAGAACTCTCCAAACGGTCTTGTGAGGTATAATTTATTTTCCCAATATTCTTTTCTAATTCTTTCTTTATATTCCACTATTTCCTGTTCATGTTTCTGCATATTAATTTTCACTTCGTCCATTTTTTTTAAGATATTTTCCTTTTCATTTCTAAGACTTGCAACCTCTTTTTTAATTCTATACTTTTTTCCATAAACAATAATAATTGGACCAACATACACGTCATCTTCCTGCTGTGTAAGTAAATCAACAAGATAATCAAGAACAGATTCTCTACCTGGGGATTTTTTAAAGTCGCGCTGTGCATGCTCAAATATAAACTTTATCCATTTTTTATCTTTCATAGTCAAACCAAACTTCTGGTCCGTTATAATCTGTCGTCTTATCATAATTGCTTTATCATTGAAATAATTAATTGCTTGCAATTTCTTAATCTCAAGTTCCCTTTTCGCCTTTAATACTTCATCGGATTTCTCAGAACCAAACGATATAAAACAACTCTCAACACTACCATCACAAACAAAATTCTTTAATAGAATTTCACTTTCGCTCATTATATCTTCCGAATAATTCCCACAAAATCTTATTCCTCCACATTTTAGAAGATTAGTTTTTAATTTTTCCACCTTTTGAATATTCTCATTAACTTTGATATCGGAAACTGCGTGAATATATTTTGCTCCCTGAATTTTTTCCGTAATTAGATAATATACATCAAGTTCCTGATTAAGATTTATAATACATCTTGGAGTTGCATCATAAGCCAAAATCCTACTTAGTCCATCTCCATAATTTGATAAAATCTTATCGTTAATCTCATCATCAGTAGTTTTACGTATAACAACATCCTTTTTAACGTCCCATAACCTCATTATGGTAGATTCAAAATTTTTTGCTTTACTTGTAGGTGGGAAACTAAGGGATAGATTTATCTCAATTTTGCGGTCGAGTTTTTTTAACAACTTAAAAATTGCATCCACAAAAGATTTCAGTTTATCTTCATCGGGGCAACTCCAAACAATTATTATATCTTTCCTTACTTCAACGTCATTCTGTGTTATTTTATAACCCTTTTTTTCAAGATACCTTTTTATTTTTTCAAGCCTTCTCTCAAAATCTGGTGACCCTTTACCACCACCTATAGGATAAAATGCATTCTCTGCAAATATAAAATAAATATAAGTGTTATAAAATTGTGTGTCCATATTTATAAAAATGATAAAAATAAAATTTTCTATTAATAAAATATAAAATTTTTATTAAAAAATCAACAATTTATGAAATTTTATAGGATCTTTCTGATTGG
>CAZBIT010000319.1:0-3860 GCA_964491835.1 uncultured bacterium | reverse complement strand
ACACTAATCTTTAATCCAAAGGCTAAATTAAGATTCTCTTTTGAATAATATTTTTAATTTTATCAAAAATTTGTCAGAGTTTTAAATATTACAATAAATTAAAAATGGGTTCGATGAATCGAACCCATTATATTTTATTTTTTTAAGTCAAAAATTTTAATGAAAATTATCATTTAAGAAAATCAATCAACCCAACAACCCCTGAATAAGCCATCACTATCGAAAATGCAAAAGTTAGCCAGCAGCCCAAATTCATCCAGAATCCAATTTTATGCTCACCCATTATATCTTTACGATTCAAAAGGATAATCATAAAAATTGTTACAAAAGGCATAATTGTCGCTTGAAATGACTGTGATGCAATCATCACCCATACAGGCCTTGCATGAAAAATTGGTGTATAAAGTCCAAATAATATTGCTATTGCTCCAAGAATACGGAAGAGAGGTGACTGAACATTTCTTGGAATGTGTAAATAATCACAAATAAGCCATGGAGCGATTAAAATTATTGGAAACACTGCAGAAAGCCCTGCACTGACAATACCGGCAACAAAAATTGACATCGCAAATCTTCCAGCAATCGGTTCAAGTGTTGTAACCATATCTATTGCCCTATCCACTGGTTTTCCCATCACATAAAGAGTTCCAGCAGCACATGCCATGATAGAAGCGCTCAAAATTAGCATTACAGTGGCAGAAACAAATGCATCCTTCCTTTCCAATTTAAGGTCTTTAACAGTCCAGCCCTTTTCACTAACTACGATGCTCCTTATTATAAATACTGCGGCAGAAAGAGTAGTCCCAGCCATTCCACCTGCAATAAGATAGGCATTCGGTTCATCTGGTATACCTGGCACTAAACCTTTTATTATAACCATAGGTTCAGGCACTACAAGTATCATACTCAGAACAAAGGCGGTTACTTTGACAATAACAAAAATTATCAAAAATTTCTCAAATAAACTGTATTTACCTACCCAGAGAAGATAATACAATCCAAAAATTAACACAATAGTGATTCCAATCTGGTTAAAACCATCACCACCTGGACTCAATGGTTTTGTCCATTCCCTCAAAAGTTCACCCACTATCCCCATTATTCCCGTCAGTGCGGCAATCTCCCCAATTATTAAAACGAGCATTATGAATATGCTTATTGCTTTACCATACTTAAAATATTTTTTAAAACTATATATGGCAGTTTCACCAGTCACGAGAGTAAATTTCCCGTATGCCACAAGCATTACAAAAGTAAATACACAAGAAAGAAATAACGCCCAGAAAAGAGTCATATTGTATCTTGAACCAGCCGATGCCATAGTTGTTACGCTTCCGGTTCCTATATTGTATCCAATTAAAAATATCCCTGGTCCGATAGTAGTCAGCATTAATCCTATCTTTGTAAATATATTAACTGACTTTTTTTCTTTTTCCATATTATTTCCTCTTTTTCAAAATACTTATTATTTTTAATAAAAAATGATAAAATCCAAGATAGTTTTTATTTAATTGTTTTTTAATAAATTGCTTCGAAGGGAATAAATTTTAAAAATCAAATCTATTTGGTATCTTTCATAGCACTTTTTCGATCTTTTATCATACCTTTGAACTCTTGAATGGGAATATAAATCCAGATTATTAAAATTATAAACCCAAGAAGCCAAATCCCCCACGTTATTACATCTATTCCAAATACCATCATATTAATTCTCTCCATAGATTAAACGTATAATTGAAGATAAAAAAATCATTCCAAAGAAAATTTCATTAATCCCCCAATAAAATAAATTAACATCCCAAGGAATGCAATCAGAGAAGCAATCCAGGTTCCAGTCATACCCAACAAAGTTCCTGCTACAAACAATAAAAATCCAAAAAGGAAAATCCCCATACTTAATTTACCAATAAATGTTTTTGGCATTATATTATATTCGTCACCTGATTCAATTTCTTCTTTACTTGGTTTTCTTGCATTCCAGATTATTTCTGTCTTTTCTGAAGGCAGGGGTTCAGTTAAACGACTTGCGATTGGACAAACAACAAGTGCAATTCCAGCAGATAAGAATGTGGTTAGATTATTGCTTAAACCAAATCCAAATCTTGCGATTCCAGCAACAAATGCTGCAATCAAATAAGCCCACAAAGCTCCCTTTTCATTTGCCCTTCTCCAGAGCAATCCATATACTATCGCAATCACAAATAAAGGCATGTCAACAATTCCAATCAGTGTTAAATAAGCATTAACGGCACCACCTAATTTGGGAACTGCATACGCAAATATTATCATCATAACCCCTGCGCCAACTGTCGCAATTCTTGTAACCAGTAAAATATCTTCTTTTGTTGCATTTTTCTTAAAAATGGTCTTATATACATCGTTTGTAAAAAGGGTGGCAGTAGCAACAAGATTTGCATCGATAGTTGACATTTGCGAAGCCATCAATCCACAAATAGTAAACCCAAGAACACCGGGAATCATATACATTGCAAGTAGTTTAGGCACGGCATCATCAAAGTTTTCGAGACCGGGAATAAGCACACGTGCACACAATCCAGGTACAAAAATTAAAAAATTAAAAGCAGTCAGAGCAAGCCCTCCAAGAATGACTCCTTTGGCAACTGTGCGAATGTTTTTTGCTCCAAAAGATGCCTGAAGCATTCCCTGGTCAGTGCAAGCCCATTGAAGCCCCAGAATAAATATTGCAAATGTAAACTGCCAGCTGAAAGGACCGGAAGGTGCAACTAATGAAAGATGATGTTCTGGAAGTTTTTCTATTAATCCGGGGAGCCATCCACACAAATTCATCACAATGGGAACCAAAACAAGCGAACCAGCGAGCATTAATATAAATTGAAGCACGTGATTTAAAAATATCGCAAACATCCCGCCAAGATAAGTATATATAACGGTAACAATTGATAAAACTGCAAGCCAGAAAGTGAATGATTTTATATTTGTTATGCCTTGCATTAAAACCACTCCCGTATATATAACAACACCAAGCCAGAAACTCAACCGCAAAACCCACAGTACTCCAATTAATCCCCTAACTCTTTTACCAAATCTCATCTCAAGATATTCAGGAATAGTATTAATCTTCAATCTTCTTAAAATTGGTATTACAAAAAGTCCAGAAAAAACCAAAGCCATATTCCCTGTCCATTCGTGCCAGATAACGGAAATACCGTATTGATAAGTTGAACCTGCTTCGCCGATAAAATTATACAAATTCATATTCGTTGACATCATAGTTGCAGCAAGTATAAAAGGAGTCAGTGTTCTTCCCGCTACTTGAAAATCATCAGCCGACCCCACCCATTTGTAAAAGAACTTCCCGATGCCAAACATCAAAATGATAAAAAAAGCAAGAATAGACCAATCAATAAAATGCATTTTACCTCTCCATTTTTTATTAATATTTAAAACTAAATGTTATTTTAAAAGATTTGGTTAATCAAATGAAGGGTATTTATTATTGTAAAATTTTAATTAACTTAAAATTTATTGATTTTCAATTTATCACTAAATTTTATTTTTGTCAAGGTTTTTTACAAATAAAAATAAAAAATTATAATATAAATCACAAAATACTTGATTTTAAAGTTTAATATAATAAATTATTAAATTCAAAAAACATTAAATTAAAATAAGAACATCAATATGGAAACATTAATAATCTATGAAGATGAAGGATATCGTAAACTTCTACCATTGACATACAGTCGTCCCGTTTTTGACCTGCGATGCGGGATTAACACCCTCAGAGAAAAAATTATCCGTGAATACAATCCAAAAAAATTAATTTTATTCTGCAGGGATTATATTAAGGACATATTATCATATTCTAATAACGGAAT
>CAZBIT010000318.1:0-3861 GCA_964491835.1 uncultured bacterium | reverse complement strand
AACTATACGATGTAATAATCTCGAAGAGTTCCGACGCTGAACTCGTATCCTCATCAATTTATCAGACCGCATACTGCTATTACAAAATGGGAAAATATAGGGAATCTGCTGATAAGTATAGTGAATATGTTCAAAAGTTTGGCAATATGGAATTTTCTGCGGATTCAAGATATTGGGCTGGAGAAGGATATTATAGAAGCGGTGAGTATGAGAATGCCATAAAATCATATACTTCGTTTATCGATAAT
Organism: uncultured bacterium; assembly: GCA_964491835.1. GTDB lineage: Bacteria > SM23-31 > SM23-31 > JAUVVT01 > JAUVVT01 > CAZBIT01. The sequence continues at coordinate 3,613 of CAZBIT010000318.1, read as the reverse complement.
TTCCCAAAAAACGAACGCATTGCTTATGCTTATTACGGTAGAGGTTATTCTTATTTAAAAATTAGTAATGTCAAACCGGCAATCGATGACTTCAAAATAGTAGTTTCAAAATATCCTGAGAATACCGATATATTGATTGATGCAAACTTCCGATTAGGCGATTGCTATTTTTCGGAGAAGAATTTTAAAACCGCAATTAATTATTATAAAATCGTCTCTCAAACCTCAAAGAATATTGAAGACAAAATATTTGCAAGATATAGAACCGCTCAGTGTTATTATCGTCTTGAGGATTATGATTCAGCGGTTTCAGAGTGCGTTTCTATATTGAATTTAAATAAAGAATCGGAATATGCAGATGATGCGCAATTATTGATTGCAAGAGGATATTTTAGTAAACAGAATTTTTTAAGAGCAGTGAAAGAATTTGAGAACCTGATTAACAACTATCCAAAAAGTGAGTTTATAGATGATTCATATTACGGAATTGGTGATAGTTATTACAATCTTGGCAGGTATCAAGATGCAATTAATTATTATCAGAAGGTTCTGGAAAATTTTTCGGATAGCGATTTGATTGGTGATGCGATTAGTGGCATATTTTATTGTTATAGGCAGATTGGTGAAGCTGATATGGCCATAAAAAGCGTGGATGATTTTATAGCCCGAAATCCCGGGAATAAAATCAATGTTGAACTGCAAAAGAAAAAGGGTGATTATTTTTTTGGAAAAAGAGAATTTGAAAAGGCAATTAATGAGTTCCAGATTTTGATAAACAAATATTCCAATAGTGACCTTGTGCCTGATGCATATTACTGGACAGGCAGGTCTCAAGAGGAACTCGGTCAGAAGGATTTGGCTATAAAATCATATACTGTCGTTGCTGAACGTCATTCGAAGCATTCTCTTGCTCCAGAATCTTTATTAAGAATTGGAAAGATATATTCCGAAATAAAGGATTTTTCTGCTGCAATTCTCACTTATAATAACCTTAAATCAAGATATCCTGGGTCAGAATCAGTGTTTGAAACACTTTTTGAAGAAGGGATTGCATATAATAGTTTAGATAATAATCAAAAGGCAAAGGAATTATTTGAAGAAGCAATCTCCAAAAATCCAGAGAGCATAATCGCCGATAAATGCAGAAATTCATTGGGAATTGTATATTTGAAAGAAAGTAATTACGAAAGGGCTTTAAATCTTTTCAATTACGTTGTGAAAAAAAGGATAGATGAAATTGCGGCGGAAGCTCAGTTTCATATCGGCGAAGTTAGAATGTCAGAAGGTTCTTTGCAGGAAGCACATCAAGAGTTTCTGAAAGTGAAATATGTTTATCCTGCTTATGATAAATGGGTTTCAGAATCATTATTAAAGGCAGGTGAGTGTTTAGAAAAACTTGGTCAAACTAATGGAGCAGTAAAAATTTATGAAGAAATATTAAAAAAACATAAGGATGATGAAGTTGGATTAGAAGTAAAGGAAAGGATAAGTAAAATAAAAAAATGAAAAATTTTATTATATGTTCTTTTGTTTTATTTTTATTTGTTTTTGAATCCACCTTTCCTCAGGATACAACAAGGACTGAAAAGAAAATCATACCTGCGCCCAAAAAAATGGAGACGAAAAAAACGGAACAAGAGAAGATTGTTCCTGAAAAGTCACTTCCACCAATCGATATGAAGGAATATATTATTAAAGGAAAAGAGGAGATAAAATTAGAGCCGGCGGAAAGAAATGTTGAAGTCAAGCCCGAAGTAAAACAAAGTGAAAAGAGTGAAATTAAGGATGTTCCCGAAGTATTGTCAAAAAGACCTTTTGAACAAACAGAGATTAAATCGACAAAAATAATTAATATACCTGTATTTGAGGAAGGGAATCTTTTTCATCTGACTTATGGTCGGTATAATGAGTTTGACGCTGGTGCTCAAATTGGAAAGGTTTACAAAAATGATGAAGTGCTTTTAAACGGTGATTTTAGAAGAACGAGCGGTTTCAAACAAAATGCGGATATGTATAATGGAAATGTGAGTTTCAGCGATTTTCATAGATTTAAAGGGGAATATGTAAGTAATCTTTATCTGGATTATGCCCGACAGATGTATAAATTTTATGGTTCTCCAATTTCGGATAAATATTATTATCCAACTTTTAATAGAATAGATAGAAAAACGGAGTTTTTAAATGGAATGTTTCAGACAAACTTGAGACGCTGGAGTTCATTGGATATTGGGCTTGAAGCAGGTGGTAGAGTCGGCAATATTGATGATTTTAAGGAAGTTTCTGATAAAGGTGTCAATGGAAAATTTTATGTAAAAAAGGTTGTGGGCAATGCCATTATAAAAGGTGAAGTATCTTATGGCGGGGAATTTTTAAATAGAAATAATAAAGATAGTAAAATTGATTTATTTAAAGGGAACTTTGAGATAGAAGGAAACGTAAAAAAAGTATTCAGTGTTATATTAGGAGTTAATGCTTTTAGTTCTACAAATACAAATGACCAGAGGTTGTCGAAGTTTTATCCACGTCTATATCTTGGGAAGTTAATTCAGGGGCTTGGAGAAATCTATGGTGAATTTGCCCCAGAGGTTTCCGTCATCAATATGATTTCCGCACTTGATAGAAACAGATATATAGATACAAACACTGAATTTTCTTATGTTGATACACCTTTGAGTTTACGGGTGGGATGGAAAAACAGGAAGTTAAGCAATTTTAATTGGGAGGTTTATTATCTGTATCAGAGATTGGAGAACTTTGGTATAGAAGTCGAGCAAAGAGATCTATCTTCTATAGATCTTCCGCCAACTTTGTTGGGTATTTGGGATTTAGATTATAAATATAAAACACAACTTCAAGGGGTAAGATTTTTAATGAACTGGCAGAAATCGAACGTTCTTAATCTGTGGACATCTGTGGCGGTTATGGATTACAGCGAGTTAGAATATACTGGAAGTATGAGCCCTTTAAGTGCTATTATTGGGGATATTCCTTATCATCCAAACTTTAGTGGTGATTTTACTCTTGATATTTCTCCCGGTGGTGGTGTAAAATTTGAAATGACAGGCAGATATATTGGAAGTAGGTTCATATCTGCATTTGCAGATGACAAACTAGATTCGTATTTTCTTGTTGATATGTCTATCAGTAAAAGATTGAATAAGAACGTATCGCTTTCTGCAAAAATATTCAATCTTTTTAATCAAAAGTATGAGACAAGAAGAAATTATGACCAGCCGGATATAGTATCTGTGATGGGACTTAGTTTTTTTTGGTAAGATTTGAATAAATTTAGAAATCAATAAATATCTTAATTTATATTATATTTTGTCATGCTGAATTTATTTCAGCATCTATGGTTAATAGATAGATAGCAATCCCGCCTATAGCGGGACGGTATGACATTTGGTTAATATAGTTTTTTAATAGAAAATTTATAATAGAATATTGCGGAAATTATCTTTTTTAAACAATACGGAGGTACAATGACTAACTTATTGGCAATTTTCATCAAAGGCGGTTGGGTGATGTATTTAATCTTACTATGTTCGTTGGTAGGGATGGCGGTAGTTGTTGAGAGGTTTATTGTATTAAGAAAGGCACGAATAAATGCTAC
>CAZBIT010000317.1:0-3862 GCA_964491835.1 uncultured bacterium | reverse complement strand
TTTGGAGGTGGTTACTGAAATTTGCTGAAGGTATGGTAAATTCTTAAAATAGGATAATTGTTATTATTAAACTTAAATTAAATCAACTTCGCGGATTCGACTCCCACCACCACTACTAAGTTATTCATATTATTACATATATAAACAGTATTTTAAAATGATTTCTTTATTGTATATTACGAATAAACGCACATCAATTTAAGATTGTTAGGTGTTTTTTTTATTTTTGTCTTTGTTATTGATTAATTATAATATATATTATCAATATAGACCTGAAGCTTAAAGGTTTACATTCTCTTATAATTAGTGGTACCATTATTGGGGGAAAGTTAATACCTTCCGGACAATTTTAGGGAAAAAGCACTGTATCTTGGAAAGACAGAATTCTTGTTAATACTTTAAAAATGTTGACTTATTTCTTGAGAAAATTCTAAGATAAGAATTTTTAATCCTTAAATCTGAGGCACTTTTTTAGCTTCTAATAAAATTCTGTTCATTTTTTTAATTGAAATATTTGTATAATTTCAGAACTAAAACAATAATTAGGAGTCACATTTTAGAAATTAATAAAAATCAAAATTTAATTAGAGGAGGTTATTATGAAAGTACAAGCTGATATTTTCATTCAATCAATTAATGAATTTTTTATCAAATTGTCTGCTTTTTTACCTCAGATAATTGGTGCTATTATTATTCTTATTATAGGGTGGTTAATTGCAAAGATAATTAAATCTACTTCAATTAAGTTATTAAAGGTCATCCGTTTAAATGTTGTTACCGAAAAAGCAGGTATTGATAAATTTTTACAAGATGGCGGCATGAAAAAAAGCAGTATTGAAATTATTGGAAGTTTATTTTACTGGTTGATTATGCTTATTGTCCTATTGGCCGCACTTAACAGCTTGGGTTTAAGTGTTGCATCAGAATTATTTAATAAGATTGTCCTTTTCATACCAAATATTATAGTAGCTATTATTGTTTTGGTATTAGGCTTGTTTTTTGCCAAATTTGTTGCAGAAGTTCTCATTACATATATTAAAAATGTCGGTATTGGGCATGCCGAAACAATTGGTAAAATTACACAGTATGCCATAATAATATTTGTGGTTTCTCTTGCTTTAACTCAATTAAGTATAGGTAAAGAGATTATTTTAACTGCATTTCAAATATTTTTTGGTGCTGTTTGCTTGGCACTTGCTTTAGCATTCGGTCTCGGTGGAAAAGAGTGGGCATCTAGAATAATAGAGAAACTTGAGAAGAAATAATAGAAAAATTAGAAGATAAGATAAATGAAATTGAGTATAGAGTAAAAAGCCATATTAATACATTCGATAATATTGCTTATAAGATTTGATTATCAAAAAATTTAAACAGTAGAGATAATTGTTTTGCAATATTAATATCGCTACCCCTATTGGCTATTATGAGTCTTTTAGGGACAAAAGTTGTAAAAGGGAGATATTACGTCAATTAGGGATGCATTGGGATACATTAAGGAAGACTGAGAAGTATTCTGAACCACCTTGATATCAGATGAGATATGTAATAGACATTAAACCGATAAGATATTAAAAGTTTGAAAAATCAATGAATCTCTGTATATTCCATAAGTTTGAAAAATTTTATCATACAATGAATATATTTTAATTAAATTAAAAATTATATTAAAAAAGGGAAACAATAATTAAAAGTTTTAATATGTATAAAAAGGGAACAATTTTAATATTTATCATAATTTCTATAATAATATCTTTATTTTGCGCTAAAACCGATAATAAATTTAGTTTTGTAGTAGTAAGTGATGTGCACTATGAAAAGCCTGATTATAAAGTCTCTGAATACTTTGTCAAACCATTTGCAAACGAAATTAATAAAAACTATCCAGAAGTTAAATTTATTGCTCAAACCGGTGATTTCATTCATGGAGGCAAAGATAAGTCTGAAGATGAGTTAAATTTTGGATTAAAAGATTTTGTAAACAAAATTAAAAGACCTTTATATATTTCAAAAGGAAATCATGATCAATTCGATAAATATGGGGAGATTGTAAAACCTTTCTTTTCAGAGCAATTGGATCAAAAAATTACAGATACATATTATTCATTTGATTATCTTAATTCTCATTTTATTTTTCTTGATTGCACAGATAAAAGCCCTGAAGAACAATTCCAATGGTTAATAAATGACTTAAAAGAAACGAAAAGAAATTTAAATATTAAACACATCTTTGTATTTGGTCATTATCCTTTATGGATTGTTGCACGTTTAGGTTTTACAGATAAATCCTACTCTGATAGATTGATTTCAATTTTTACAGATTTTGAAATAGATTCTTTTTTTTGTGGACATACGCACAATCAAACCGTAACTGTCAGACAGTTTAATGATAGAAAGATAACGCAGTTAATGAGTTGCGTCGTAGTTGAGCAGGGAAGAATCAAAACTCTTGTCCCGTATATTGAATTAGAAAATGAAGATAAAACTGAATTTATTCCTCTTGAAAAAGTAAGGAAGATTTTCATCCCAGAAGATAGCTTAAGTTACTATTGGGGATATATTGAAGGGGGACCAAGTGGATATTTTGTCGTTAATGTTAATGATAACAGAGTAAACGTAAAATTTTGTTCAATTGGAAAAGGAATTATTAGAGAGTTTTACTGGGATAAATCGGGTGAACTTTTTAATGTAATTGAACCTGAACCTGTTTTAGAAGATTTCATAATGGAAAAAGAGTTTGGACAAATTACAAAAGCAGATTTTTATTATTCATGCTGGTCAGATTCAAAAGAACAAATAGAAGCACCAATCCTTTTGAATGGTAAAAAAGTAGGAGATTTAAAGAGAAATTTTTCTTATTCTAATTGGTGGAATCAATACAAATTTGAAATTGATTCAAAATATTTTCATCTTATCAAGCCCGAAAATGAAATAATAATAAAAAATCCAAAAAGAAGTGTATTCGGTGTTGCGCAGTGTCTTTTACACATATCGACTGAAAATAAGAAGAATTATAATTCTAACATATCAGATTTTGCATACCTTTCCTGTAATGTTGAGAATACCGGATATTTCCCAGATTCAAGAATATTTAAGAAAGTGAATCCTGGAGAAGACCTGTATCCTATAAAGCTCCGATTTCGCTTAAAATAAAATATTTTAGAGATGTTAAAATTGATTCATATAGAATAATACGTCTGAAAATAATTTCAGAATTTGTGAATAATGCTCTATCAAAACCTGAAATAGTTTGATGTCTTTCTTAATATCTTTGAAATGACTTTTTTATATTATTTTTAAATTTATTAAAATCATCTTCTATGCCATTACTTTTAGATAGTCCTGTTTTCACTATTTTCAACTTATCTTTTTTATTGTATCTTTCTTAATTATTCATTGTAATTTTATTCTATTTTTGTTAAATTTTCAAAAGAAATCACCAACTTATTTATATTTAACAAAATTCCTTTCTTTAAAAAAATTATACATTTTAAAAGACAATAAATTTATTGCTTTAAGAAAAAATATCTTAATTAATGTAATTGGAATATGTATTGTGTTCTTTGAGTTTCAATTCTATTTAAATAATCAAAGAGAAAGGAGATTATCAAATGATTAAGAAATCGTTAAGAAAAAATATGAAATATTCTATTTTTATAGCAATACTTATTCTTTTCTCGGATTTAGTATCAATTTATGCTCAGAATACAGAATCAGAAAAAAAATTCGTTCTTGATTGGTTGAATCAACCAAAAAATATTGAAAAGTTCGGCAAGATTTCAGACGCAATCTGGTCTTAAGCTGAATTAGGATTACAAGAATATAAATCATCGAAACGATTGGCTGATAATTTAGAAAAGGCAGG
>CAZBIT010000316.1:0-3868 GCA_964491835.1 uncultured bacterium | reverse complement strand
TCAATAACAATATTTACCCCTGGTAATGGTGCATCTGTTTTAACATCTTTAACAATCCCTGATATTTTACCAGTAATGCCGGCTAATGACGCTTCATGATAAACAAAGAGCGACATAATAATCAACATAAACCAGATATTGAACATAAAAAGCAATTTTCTTTTCATATTCTTACTCCTTTCTAAAGTTTATTCCATTTAAAATTATCTTTTATATTACTATTTACCTGAAAATTGCAATATTAAGTAATCTGAACCTTTTATTTTTACTTCATCGCTTATTATAGAGAAATTATAAGTTCCTACGGTTTCCACCATCCTGAATCTGGGAATTTTTTCTTGAAATATGTTAATGGGGCTTCACGGGTATGTGGATAGCCCTGGTCATAAAAACGCATTGCTTTTAAGTCTTCTGATAATTCTGACATCATTATATCTCCAATGGACTTTTGTTCCATATCCGATATTATCGAAGTGCGCAGTCCTAACCATACTGTTTTTAAATTAAAAATCCGTCCATTTGCTTTTGGAGGAAACCAGGAAGCCGTATATTCGATAGGCCGTTCGGGATGTCTCATACGATAAAATTTTGAATCACGAGAGGCCAAATCATTAACAAGTTTTATAGGCATTCCTCCCGGTTCAGGCAATATAACCGCCTTTAATACATATCGCCCCTCAGGTACGTTTGGCAAACAATAATAACCTCTGGCATCTGTAGTAACCGTATAATTATTTATTTTACCTTCGGCAGTTTGACCCAAAATGACCACCTGAAGAGGAAGATCCCAATTTTGAAAAGAAAATTCCTGGTTGATGTTCTCTACAATCACAACGCCAATAACAATAACATTACCTGCTTTGGCTTCTTCAAGGAGATTTAGCCCTCCCGAAGGTCCTGCACATTCTAAGATTACCAATATCGAAAAAAGTAAAACAATAAAGGCAGGTTTTTTCATAGCAATTCTCCCGATTAAGTTCTACATATACACATATATTTTATTTTGCCTTGATTACAATAAGAGAAAAAAAGAATTTATTAAATTTAGTTGAAATTTAAAATATCGACTCCTAACTTTGATAAATAATATTTTACATAGACTTTAAAAAAGAAAGGAATCATTGATGAGAAAAATAATCAAAAGACAAAAGAATATTAATACTAATATTGCAGATTCACAAGTTATAGATAGTTTATCGGAAAAAGATTTTAGATGTTCATATATCGCTGATTCAAGAATTGATTCCTATTGGTTTAATGGCAATCAATGATATTTTCTAAGAAGAAGTTATCTAGTTGGCTAGTTCACGTTATATTCGGTAGAATACATATTAACAATTAAATATAAATAAACCTCCTTTTTTAATAACTATTTTTTTATAAAAATTTACATACAATTTAATATAATATCATTATTGAGGTTTGTCAAGTGTTTTTTTATTTTTCTTCACCTGATGATGTCTGCAACTGCTCAATGATACCTAATTTTGGTTTTCCAGGTTTAATTACTTCCAAATCATCATTATAATAATGATCAGCTTCCTCAGGAAAGAGTTCATAGCATGACTTCCTCTCAATATTTTATATATGAATACTTTAAGAATCAGCAATAGATTTATTGACTCTTAGTAAATTGTTTTTTGTATCTTTATACCATATTGTAGAAGGACATGAATTTAGGATTAGTTTCTGTTCTGCATTAATTCTTCTAATCTTCTTTTCTAATTTTTGCTGCTCAGTATTTTCTTTCTCGAGTTTATCTATTTTCTTTTGCAGTTTATATCGGATTTATCCAAATTACAAAGAGAATCCACTGGTATATAAAAGGAACTTTGTAGATTATCGTTTAATCCAGGTGCTCGAGCAATTATTTCACCTTCTTGATGTTTTTGAGAACAGAGAAAAAGGATGAAAAAAGAAGGAAATCCAAAGAAATGGATTATGTTCTTTATATATTAAAAAAATAATCTGACAATGTTATTTAGAGATTATAGATTTATATTTGTGCCATAATAAGAATCATAACGAGCATAACTGCTGCTGTAGCTATAGCAATCCTAAAACTCTGTTGAATAGTTTTTCCTCTTGAATATACACCAATTGCAGCAGGAATAATACTCGCTCCAAGAAGCCCTATAGCCTGAATAATACCATACGCACTCCCCACTGCACCCGCGACTGATGGATTTCCCAATGTCACGCCAAGCAGACTCGGATAGATAGGTCCGAAAATTAATCCTATCAAAATAATACCTAATACAGCTAATGGTTTCGATTTTACTATTGTCATATATCCAATAACAATGATCGCAAGGACTGCCAATACCATTCCAACTTTTATGCCAATCTCGGGCGTTACTAAAGGTTTAATCCCAAAACCAGCGGTGATTAATCGAGAAAACATTAGGCAAATCCAGTATAAAGACAGGGAAAGATTTGCCCCGCGGTCAGAAAATCCCATCCCACTCGCATACGAAGAAACCCATACTCCCATCGATATTTCTAATCCGACATAACAGAAAAGTGCTAAAGAACAAATGATAACAATACCATTTGTAATGAGTCCAAACGCTTGAGATATTTCAAATCCTGATTGAACATTCGGAAAACCGCGCGCAACAATTGCAAATAATATTGGTAGTAAAATAATAACTGCTATGAGATTCCCCGTTACCTTATAGCCAACTTTTCTCAGGAGTATTCCAATAATAAATGGAGTAAAAAAAGCTCCCAATCCAAAAAAGGTATTCCCAAGGCTTATTGCCGCCGGTGCATTTGAACCTCCAAAAAGAACAACTACCATAAGAACTATGGCAGTTGTTGTTAAACAGGAGGCTCCAATACCTAATAAGATGCATCCAGTAAAAGCATTTTTATATGATTTCGCATTGATAAGTAAAAATGCCCCTACGAACACAAGAATATATCCAATTATAATAAGAAGTTTTTGTCCATAAGCATCAACGAGAGGACCAATAATCAATACCATAATCATTTGAGTAAACATCAGGGCAGATATAAGCCCACCAACTTTGGCATTATCAATGTTAAGTTTTTTTGCAAGCTCCAATTTCAATGCTCCAATAATTGAACTAACAATCCCCATAACAAACGCAGCCATTAATGCAACTGATGCAACCATATTTTCTCCTCCTTTATACGTTATTTAAAAGATTAAATAATTCTAACATCGGTTTCTTCTCTCTATTGCGTTAATACGAGTAATTTTAATGTTCCTGAAAGGCATAGAAAAGTGCTCTGTAATAACGCATAAGTCGAAGGGAATCGGAACTTTCGTGAATTTCAGCACGCAAAAACATTATCACACTGGGCATAATCAAGTATTTTTTTTATCCAAGAAAGACTGCTCGTATCTTCCCCATAAACTTCAAAACGAATTTCGATACATAGTTTTTCCAAATAAGGTGCTGTAAAAAATATTATGCCAATTTATCAATATTTTTTGCAACCTTCGTCATCGCCTCTATAATATCGCTGATATCCTCTTTCGGACCCAAAAATGCGTTTTTCCCTTGAATGGCAAGTATTTCTCTTCCTTTATAGTTATCCAGAACAGCCAAATTCAGGGATTCTCTGTATTTTTCAAGTCGCTCTTTGGAGAATGATACCTGAAATGCACGGGATTTAAGGTGCTCCTCTATCATACCCTCTTTATTACATCCTCCTCCCATTGCACCTCTTGTCTTTCCTGAAACATCTGGAGACCTTCCTAAAATAATCGGAATCCCTTCAGCTCTGACTGCCTCTGCAAACTTTGATGCCGGGACATTTTTAAGTTCTTCCCTGTTATAATCAAATAAAGTCGGATAATAATAAGTCACCCTGGTTGTACTGGGATATATTCTTT
>CAZBIT010000315.1:0-3874 GCA_964491835.1 uncultured bacterium | reverse complement strand
GTATATGTAATTTAAGTTTTTAATCAAAAAATAATTTTTAAAATATTAAGAATGAAATGTTATTTCTCTTGATTATTTACAATAAAATCGTTATAAATAACAATAATATTAATAATCTTGCTGTTTATTAATTATTTTCTGAATAATATGAAAAAATGATAAAAGATATTTTTGTTAAGAAGAATCCTGATTTTCTTTTGAAAGAGAGTGAATTATCAAAAACAAAGCTAAAGAGGGTGCTTTCTAAGTGGGATCTTATTGCTTTTGGTGTAGGTTCGGTTGTAGGGGCTGGAATTTTTACTGTAATTGGGACTGCTGCGGCAGGCACTGTTGATAGTGCAGGAAATATTTTAAGAATTGGGTCAGGACCCGGGCTAATAATTTCATTTATTATAGCAGGTCTTGTGTGCAGTTTTTCTACTTTATGTTATGCAGAGTTTTCCTCGTTAATTCCCATTTCAGGAAGTGCTTATACTTATGCGTATGCGACACTTGGAGAGATTGTTGCGTGGATTATTGGGTGGGATCTTATTCTTGAATATTGTGTTGCTGTGATTGCAGTGTCAATCAGTTGGAGTGCATACGCTGTCGGTTTATTAAAAGAGTTTGGAATAGAATTGCCAATCTGGCTATCGCTTGATTATAACACGTTTCATAGTAAGATAAGTTCTGACCCTTCATTATTAGAAAAAGTTCCCGTTGTTTTTGGGCATATAGTTTCAGTTAATCTTCCTGCAATTTTTATAGTTGCGATAATAACAATTATATTGGTGATTGGAATAAGAGAAAGTTCATTGGTAAATACGATTATGGTTGTGGTAAAGATGACTATATTAATCTTTTTTATTGTAATAGGAATTTTCTTTATAAAGCCAGTCAATTTTAATCTTCCTGAGTATGGATTTTTCCCGTTTGGATGGAGTGGTGTTATGACGGGTGGAGCATTGATATTTTTTGCATATATAGGATTTGATGCAATTACTACCGTTGCAGAAGAGACAAAAAATCCGGAGAAAGATCTTCCTTATGGGATTATCGTCTCAATGATTATAACAACGATTATATATATTGCTGTTGCAGTTGTTCTTCTTGGGATTGTGCCATTTTATGAATTGAGGAGGGCAGATCCGATTGCTTACGCATTTGATTATATTAAGATAGGTTGGGCTTCGGGACTTGTCTCCATAGGAGCATTAATTGCTACTACGTCCGTTATCCTTGTTACTCTTTTAGGTCAGACGAGAATCTTTTTTTCAATTGCAAGGGATGGATTGATTCCATCAATGTTCTCGAAAGTTCATCCAAGATTCAAAACGCCATATATATCGACTATAATCACAGGAATATTCGTAGCGATTGTTGCGGGATTTATTGATATTGGAGAGGCGGCTGAACTTACTAATATAGGAACGCTATTTGCGTTTGCGATTGTATGTCTGGGAGTAATCGTCTTGAGAATTAAAGAACCGAATAGACCAAGACCTTTTAAAACACCGTTTTCTCCTTATATTCCAATTTTTGGGATTATTTCCTGTATGTATCTTTCATTTAGTTTACCTGCTTTGACCTGGTATAGATTTATTTTCTGGTTTATTGCTGGTATGATTATATATTTGTTTTATGGATACAAAAACAGCCGGGCAAGGAGAAATAATTTAAAAAATGGAAATTGCTGAAAAAGTCGAAAAGATAATCTATTTTAAAATGAGATTGCCACGTCCTCACCCGCTGAAAGCGGGAGAATGCTCGCAGTGACAAGGACTTACGGTTATTATTGTGAGTCCTGAACTTTCGGGATAATATGATAATCAACTTTTTCAGAAATCTATTAAAAAATAAATAGGAAAGGATGTATTTTATGAGAGTCAGGTTGTGTTTATTGATTTTTTTGTTAGTTTTGATGATTTTTATAGATGTTGTCAATTCACAAATTAAGAAACAAATTATAATACCCGAGGATTATAAAATCGGAGCACTTCCGTACAGTCCTGGTGTATTAGCAGGAGATATTCTTTATATTTCTGGTCAGACGAGTAAAAATCCCGTTTCTGGACAACACCCAAAGTTATTCCCTGACCAGGTTCGGCAGGCATTAGAAAATGTTAAGAGTGTTTTGACTCCTGCCAAAATGGAATTTAAAAATATTGTGAGTGTTAATGTATATTTAGATGACTTGAATAACTTTGATGAGATGAATAAGGTTTATCAGGAATATTTTTCAACGATACCTACAGTAAGAACCACGTTGGAGGTTGCAAGATTGCCTGGTGATTCTCATATTGAGATTACCTGTATCGCGGTTGCAGATGAGAGCGCAAAGAAACCTGTATTTATCGGAAATAAAAGACAGGAGAAATTTCTATTTTGCCCGGGAATATTTGTAGATAATATACTTTATCTCTCTGGTCAAGGGAGTAGAAATCCTGAAACTAAACAGCAATCTTCAACTTTTGAAGAACAAATAAAACAGTCCTTGGAAAATGTTGGCGTTATTCTTAAATCTGCTGGATTAAGTTTTAATGACATTACTTGGTGCAACTTATATCTTGATGATATGAGTAATTATCAGAAACTTAATGATGTTTATAGAAAATATTTTTCGGGATTGGGAACACCCGCCAGAGGAGTAATATTTGTAAATAAAATTCCTGGGGATTCGCATATAGAAATATCGTCTGTTGCTTCAACGAACTTGCTTGGAAAGAGAGTGATTCGACCTTTTAATATTGAACCAGATTGTGATTTGTGTAAGGGTATTATGATTGGGGATATGTTGTATTTATCTCCGAGAAGCGGTTGTATCCCCGGACAGGGAATTGTAACTAATGATTTTGAATTGCAATTAAGGCAGGTAATGAGAAACTTGCTTGATGTTCTTCAATGTGCAGGAATGGATTTTTCTAACGTTGTTTCTTCAACGGTTTATTTAAAAGATTTGAACGATTATGATAAATTGAATAAAATTTATGGAAAATTTTTTAGTAAAGAATTTCCTTCAAGAACCTGCATTCAACCATATAGTAATCAAAAAGAAACAGATATTCTTGTGCAGATTTCTATGATTGCAGTTAGATTCAAATAACCACTTCTTTTTTGTAATTTTGAAATTTATATAATATTGAGTATATTTTGATTACATTATATTGAGATTTATAATAGTGCAAATTTGAGTATCGGTTAATGAAAGTAAATGTAATTAGATATACTTTTATTACTATTTTTTATTTTATGACATCTGGATTTATATCTTTTGCCAATGAATATTCACAGAAATACGGGTCGGTAGAGGGATGTGTCTTTGATTCAGAAACAAAAAAGGGATTAGGTGGCGTTAATGTTGTTGTTGTGAATACTATTTACGGTAGTGCTTCAAATGATAGTGGTTACTTTTCTATAAAGAAGATTCCTACGGGAAGTCATTATTTAAAATTCTCCCTTATTGGATATGAAACATATTATTCTAAGTTAATACGTGTAAAAGCGGGTGAGACGTCTAATTTTAACGCATTTTTAAATGTAAAGCCGATAGAGTTTGTTGACCCGATAGTCGTGACTCCGGGTAGGTTTACAGTAGAGAAGACCGAATCTTCTGCGCCCCAGATTCTTTCTCGCGATGAAATTGAGGAAATGCCTCATATAGGAGAAGACATATACCGTGCAGTGCAGGTTTTGCCTGGGATAGCAAGTAATGATTTCAGTTCTCAATTTCACATTCGAGGCGGTGAGGAAGATGAAGTATTGGTTCGAATGGATGGTATGGAACTTTACAGGCCGTTTCACATCAGAGATTTTGAAGGTGGTGCTGTAAGTGCCATAAATGCTAAACTTATAAAAAAAGTTGAACTTATGATGGGTGGGTATCCATCGGAGTTTG
>CAZBIT010000314.1:0-3899 GCA_964491835.1 uncultured bacterium | reverse complement strand
GTGTGGTTTCTGGAGGAAATATCCGACCCTTTCTGGTAAAATATATCCAGAAAACTATGAAAAATTAATTAAAATTACAAATAAAATATCACCTCATAGTTTTCACATTTTAGATTTCCACAAATTAGCACAATAGACACATTTATTTTTTTTATTTCAATCGTGCTTAAAAATTAATTCCACGCTAAAAGTGTCAGGAATTGGTAAGATGGAAAAAACTCTTGATAAAATAAAATCAATACCTTAATTTTAAGTTAAAAGTGCCCAAAATTTTCTGAAGACATATAAATTATAAAATAATGAGCATCAAAAATAAGAGATAATACCAAATATAAAAGATACAATAATCGGAGTGAAAAAATATGGATATTCCCTTTTTTGGAAAAAGTAAATAAATGAGTTGAAAGTGTGAGCATTACTCCAAATAAGAAATTTTAAGAAAAATATATGCAAGAAGATTTTGATAACTATTTAAATTTTTTTCCTTTTCAATTGGAATGTTATAAAAATGCTATAAAACAAATATTTTAGATATAATTTTTTAATAACACTTGATAAAAATAGGAAATCATATACATTCAATATATTCTTATATTTTGCTTTAGTTATTAATAATATGAACTTTGTTTATTTTATTATTATATTAAAACTTTCATCTAATTAAGAATTTTAAATTAATCAGGAGAGAACAATGAGTAAAATAAAATTATTTCTTGTGTTCCATATTTTATTCGGATTATGTGGAACTATTCAGAATGCACATTCATTATGCGCTACAGGAGGATTATTTGTTGGCGCTGCAAAAATTGATATTACTCCACCGGTGGGTATAAAATTATTTGGCGGATATGGTCAGAGAGATAAGGAACCATCATTAAGTATTCATGACCCGCTTTATGCCAGATTTTTAGTTCTTGATGTTAATGGATATCGTGTTGCTATTATTACCTGTGATTTGATTGGGTATGGTAATAAGAGTATTTCAGATATAGCCAAGGAACGATTTAATATTCCTTATGTATTGATATGCAGTTCTCATACTCACTCAGGACCTAATCTTAATGATTCTGAATCGTATGCTCATTCAGTAGAAAAGGCTATGATTAATGGATTAGATGAAGCACTCAAGAATATGTTTCCTGCTCAAATTTCTGCAGGATATACAACTTTTCCCCAGCTTGGGTATAACAGGCTCACTATGAGAGAAGATGGACATAGACAGGCATTGTGGGAAACTTGGGACAGAATACCATATGGACCTGTGGACCCAGAGGTTAGCGTGATAAAAATTGAGGATAATAATAGAAATCCCAGGGTTATTCTTATGACGTATGCCTGTCATGCGGTTGTAAATACCCAAAACTATGATGTTTCTGCTGATTATCCAGGTGTTGCAACAAGAAAGGTTGAGAAAGCATTTGGAAATAACTCCATTTGTATGTTTATTCAGGGCGGTGCAGGCGATATTAATCCTTTATTCAGGAGTCCGAATGCTCATCCACCTACTGATACTACTGATTACACACAGATAGAAAAAATGGGGAGTATTTTAGCAAATGAAGTGATAAAAATTGTAAAATCTTTACCCCCACAAATAAATGAGAAAACAACATTGAAGGCTATGTGTGATTCAATGAAGTTTACAGGGCGGTTTGATAAAAATCTAACATATAATATGCAATTTACAACTATTCTGATAAATGATGATATAGCTATAGCTACAATGCTGGGAGAACCATTTTCATGGTTTCAGTTATACTGGAAAGAACATGCTGAAGTTGCTCATCCATTCTTTTTTGGCTACACATTTAGTTCTGGTGGAAATTCTCCTGGATATGTGCCTGATATTTGGTCAGCAGCCTATGGAGGATATGGTGCTGATAGCGATCAAAGAGCAATAGAAGTTGGTGCAGGTGAAGCAATTATGAATAAACATATTGAAAACCTTTATCGTTTGAGAGGAATTATGAGAGACAAGCCCGGGCCTCCTTAATATAAAATTTTGTAAGTATTATTCATAATAGGGTTTCATAAAAATACTTTTTTTAACTTATTATGAAACCTGGCATAAAAGTTTTCACGAATCTAATTTTATCGGGATATCCGAGTTTTACAGTTGCTAAAGCGACAAGTAAAACGGAAATATGAGCGATAGTGCACTTATTTTTAGCGGAATTTAAGCTTCTTACAGATATATTCTGCATATACAAGTTCAGTAAGCGTGAAAATAATCGCTCAGAGCCCGTTCTTTTGCAATAAAGTTTTTTAAATGTTTCCGAATTGTAATCGATAATATTTATAATTTTACTGTTGTTATCTATTCTTTCTGTATAATAGCAACCTTTTTGGTTAAAAAACTTCGGATGATTCATAGGACAGCAAATATATTTTTTCTTTATTTTTTGTAATGGTGAATAGGACAAGCATATATTCTATATATTTTGTTTTGAGGTTTCATGAAAGCAGAACATCTATTTGCCATTTCGAGTCCGACAATGCATACTACTTTGATGCTGTTTTTAATATGCCGCCTTCTGTTTTATTTATTAGTAGAGTTCCAAATAATTGACATTTAGCATAGAATGAATGAGAAATTTTTATTAGTTCTATCATAAACTATATAATTAAGTTAATTTCAATAAATTTTTCTATTTAATTAAAAAAGTCCCACTGGATTCCCATCCTGATAGTTCCTTTCGGAATTGGGTATCCATAAACTTCTATAAAGTCTTCACCAAAAATATTATCAACTTCATACATTAATGTTACAGTTTTTATTTTAAGCATCCCCTTAAAATTAAAAATAAAGGAAGGTTCAGTAAATTCATTTGATAAATAAAAATCTCTTATCAATGGATTATAATTTTTTATGCTCTTTTTATCAACGTACTTACAAGAAAACACTATCATTGAATTCATATGTCCCTTAATAAAAATGTCTTCTATATCATTTATTATAAATGAAGAATATCCACTTTCTTTAGGATTGAATAAAAAATAATCTTTTTTATTTTTACTATTTTCTTGATATGAATATCTCATTAATATCTGGAAAAATTTTAAAAATGATGAATTTATATTTATCTCTGTTCCCCAAAAAGAATTTCTTGAATCGTTGAAAGGCAAAAGACTTTCTTCCCAATTGGGATTGTAATTAACATTAATCATATTATCAATTGTATTATGAAATATATTCCAACTAATAATGTTTTTCTTCGATTTATACGCTATTCCCATTTCAAAAGTATTTGACTTTTCATTTTTTAGATTGTGATTAATAGTTCCCACATTTTTCATTATTCTATCATATACTATTATATGATATATCTCCTGAATAGCACAAAACCTGTCATTTAATCTGTATGAGAAAAACGCTCCAAGATTTTTGTGAAAATTAGAACAAATTGTCAACCCGCCGGTACTTAATCTACCCATCATTGAGTCATCAAAAAATGCAAAATAAGGATTGATATCAAATCTTTCTTTAAAAATGTAATTATAATTCAGAAATGTTGAAATCTTCCTTTCCTTTTTAAATTGATATACTCGATCTAACTTAACTGAATATGTAGATACATTAAATTTTCCGGATAAATCTCCTTTATTTAACATTCTTTTAAAAGAAAATCCCGAACCGTATATATCTTCATTATCTTCCATTAAATTTTCCGTCTTGTCTTTATTTCTGAAGGAGATTCTATTTTTGTTTAAATAAAAGTAGGTGTCAAATTGTGCGTTTTCACCAATTCTTGAAAGGGAGACACTTAAGAATTTTATGTTATTATCGGTTCTCGAATTATGCGAAGCAAGTTTTTTTGTAGATAAAATTTCATAAGGAACATCAACACCGCTCTTCATATACATACCTGAAAATTTCAAAAAGAAATTTTTTGATAAAG
>CAZBIT010000313.1:0-3899 GCA_964491835.1 uncultured bacterium | reverse complement strand
AATGCTAACTATGTTAATGTCTTCAGCAATGAGCTTTGCAGCGGCGATATTGCTGTTGCTCAGGGTGTTATTGTTGGTATTGGTGATAATTATGAAGGGATTGTAAACATTGATGTTTCGGGCAAGATAGTTTGTCCCGGATTTATTGATGCTCACGTTCATTTTGAGAGTGGTGGAGAATCTTTAATGGAAATTAATCTCAGTGGTGTTACTACACTTGAAGAAATACAAAAAAGAATAAAAGAGAAAATAAATGAAGTTGGAGAAGGAAAATGGATTTATGGACGTGGGTGGGACCATGAAATATTCCTTGGAGGTAAATGGCCTACAAAGGAACTTATCGATGTTGTTTCTCCTAAAAATCCCGTAGTTTTAACAAGAGTCGATGGACATAGTTGTTTGGTAAATAGTTCTGTGCTTAAGATTTCAAGAATTACAAAAAATACACCTGACCCGCCAGCGGGTAAAATTGTCAAAGACCCGATTACGGGAGAGCCAACAGGAATTCTTAAAGAGTCTGCGCAGAATCTAATTAAGAGCCCGCAACCTTCTGAAATGGAACGTTATGAGACCCGAAAGAAAGCTATTAAATTGGCGATTAATGAATCTGCTCGACTTGGTGTTACTGGCATTCATAATTTAACTGGTGATTTCGAAATTTTTCAAGAACTACTCAATAATAATGAATTAAAAGTTAGAGTTTATGCTTGTGCTTCTATTACAAAAGACACAAAAACTTTAAAAACATATAAAGAATGGCAAAAAAAGTTTGAAAATAATAATCATATGATAAAGTTTGGATACTTAAAAGTGTTTATTGATGGTTCGCTTGGTTCAGGAACCGCAGCATTTTTTGAACCATACACTGACGACCCAACTACTACTGGTCTCACTACAATGAGTCAAGTTGAACTCAATAAACTTGTTACTTTAATTGATAAACAAGGATTTCAGTTAGGGATTCACGCAATTGGAAGTAAAGGAAATAATATGGTTCTGAATGCTTATGAAGAGGCGATTAAGAAAAATGGAAAAAGAGATTCAAGACACAGAATTGAGCATGCACAGGTGCTTATACTTGATGATATTCCAAGATTTAAAGAATTTGGAGTAATTGCATCGATGCAGCCCACACATTGTATTACTGATAAAAGGTTTGCTGAAAAAAGAATTGGAAAAGATAGATGTAAAGGTGCTTATGCTTGGAAAAGTTTGTTAGATGCTGGTGCTAATATTGCTTTTGGTACGGATTGGCCAGTAGAACCGTTAAACCCAATAGAAGGACTATATGCAGCAGTTACAAGAAAAGACAGAAAAGGTGAATCGGGTGATGGTTGGTTCCCGGAGGAAAAAATCTCTATGGAAAAAGCAATAGAATTATATACTCTCGGTTCTGCTTATGCTTCTTTTGATGAAAATATTCTTGGTTCAATTGAAAAGGGTAAATTATCAGATATGGTAGTGCTATCCCGGAACTTGTTTAAAATACCAGAAGATAAAATTTTGGAAACAAAAGTTATTTATACGATAATTGGTGGGGAAATTATTTATTCTTCAATCACAGAGGAATAATAATTTACTTTAGTTTATTCAGTTTTTTTAAAACGTTTGTTAGTTTATCAGGATAGTCAGTCATAACTCCATCGACTCCCATATTTAAATATTTTTCCATATCACTTTCATCATTGATAGTCCAAACATGGAATAACATTCCTTTTTTATGTGCGGTATTTATCATAGATGGCTGAACGTTATTGATAAATATTGTGTGAGCGGTTGTCTGAATTGCCTGATGTTTTGGTCTGTAAAAAAATGAAAGACCTAATTTGTTTAAAATATAAAAGAGTATGACATCCCATCTATTGCAAAATGATGCAATTTCAGGCGCTAATTTTTTCAGTTTTCTCGATACTAATACATTTGAAGAACCAAGTATAACCTTATTTGTTAATCCCATTTCTCTAATTATATTAATTACAGTTTGTTCTATAGATGGTTTTCTTTGTTTTACTTCTATGTTAAATTTTAATCCTGGAAAGTTTTCAATAACTTCTTTTAAACTTGGGATTGTAATGAACTTACCTCTATAAAGATATATATCATTTTCATTCTTTTTAAACCAATAACCAGCATCCAATCTTTTCAATTCTTCGTAAGTATGTTCTTTCACCTTGCCCTTGCCATTTGTAGTTCTTTCAAGTGTTCTATCGTGTATAACAACAATCACACCATCTTTAGACGAATGAACGTCCATTTCAAGAACTTCAGTTCGGTATTTTTCTACTGCGATTTTAAATGCTTCTGTTGTATTTTCGGGTGTCTCTCCAGATGCTCCTCTGTGTGAAATATGGGTGTATCCGCTTCTTAATTCTTTATTTACATTTATTATGGCTGGTTTTCTTAATTGATTGATTACAATTAAGATACAAATAAATAATATTAAGAGAAAAATTGTCATCAAATTAATCATTATTTTGTTATATATTTAAAAACAATTTTAATATATTAATTTATATTAAAAATGTCAAGGAGATGAATTGATAAAAAATTGTTTGACTTTTCTTATAGTTTAAGATAAATTAATATATTATAATATAATTAAAAAGAATATTTAAAAAAATATGTTTTTAAATATACACAATTTTAAAAGTAATTTAGATGAATTTTACGCTCGGGTTAAAGAAGTAGCGAAGAATGGAGATAAGGGGAAGATTATTGGATTTTATGGACAGCCCGACCAGAAAGTAATGGATATTTTTCGCGAATTAGATTATAAGTTTTTGGATTTAGATATAGATTATAATTCAAATAGCATCGATATTGTCCCTGATGTATATTGCCATATAATAAGAGATGTAATAAACAATTCTTTTAGTTTTCGGAAACAGATTTATGTTATAATTTGCACAACAGGACCCGATAAATGTGACCAGGGCAGAAATGTCAGGGATATTTTGGAAATGGAGGAATTTAATTTAATTGATGCAACAAATTTTTGTATGGAGCCATTTCGACCACTGTTAATATCAACTGCTAAAGGTTCTTTAAAAGAGCGTGTAGGTCGTATAATGGAGTTGTGTTATAAACCCTTGACTTTTGAAGAAAAAAAATATTATGTGGAAAATCAGAGTGAGGCGATGTTTAATTTTCACGGTGTTCCTCCCCAAGATATAAAATTGCTTGACATATTTCCCGATGAAACGCATATTTATGGATGGACACGGCTTGTAGAATTAGGGATTCCCGGAAGGATTGATATGGAATGGACAATCGATAATGGAGTGCCAACTGTATTTTTTACTCAGAATTTTTGTAATAAGGAATTAATGGGAAAATATCTTGCCAAAAAATATAACGGTTTGCATATAGATGCCCATGGTAAACTAAATGCTTCGGTAAGTGCAAAGTTGGAAGCTTTTATTAAACTTAGATTTCATTAGGAGTAAAAATGAAGTTTTGTGATGGCGGGTCGTCATATTGTAAGATATATGATGTGGAAACAAATGAATATGAAATTGTCCCAACAAAGGATTTAGTTTCTTATGATGATTTTTGGTTTGATTATGCCACTGGATATTTGGTTAAAAAAAGGTGTGATAAATACGTTAATCAGTTGATAGCAATTGCTGAAGGTGCATTAAAAATTGTAAATGACAAAAATTTCACGATTCTTGACGTTGGTGGAAGGGACACAAAATTTGTTACATTTAAAAATCGTGAATTGATTAATCTGAATTGGAATACAAGTTGTGGTGGGAATATGGGTTTTACAGTGGAAATTCTTGGTAATTATTATGATATTGATTATGAAAAATTAAATCCATCTGATGAGTTTATACCCGTTGCCTGTGGTCTTTTAGGAGTAGAAAGAGTGTTTGATGAAATAAATAACGGTTTCA
>CAZBIT010000312.1:0-3912 GCA_964491835.1 uncultured bacterium | reverse complement strand
AACAGTTGGAGCAGGCGTAGTAACAGGAATAATCGAGTAAATATTTTAATATTTTATTTTAAAAATTTTTATATAAAATTATTGGAGAAAAAGTTTGGCAGCAGGACAGAGGATAAGGATAAAACTTAAAGCATATGACCATACTTTAATTGATAAATCGACGGATAAAATTGTTAGAACTGCAAAATCTACCGGAGCGGTAATTTCTGGGCCGATTCCACTTCCGACTAATAGGACTCTATATACGGTTTTAAGGTCACCGCATGCAGACAAGAAATCAAGAGAGCAGTTTGAAACGAAAATTCATAAAAGATTGATTGATATTTTAAACTCAACGAGTAAAACGATTGACGCCTTAATGAAACTTGAATTGCCTGCTGGAGTAGACATTGAAATAAAGGTTTGATATGAAAGGGATATTGGCTAAAAAAATAGGAATGACGAACTTTTTTGACAAAGAAGGGGATAGTGTTGCAGTTACGGTTGTTGAAGCAGGTCCATGTTACGTTACACAGATTAAAACTACAGAAAAGGATGGTTATAATTCGGTTCAAATTGGATTTTTGCCAAAGAAAAAGAAACAAGTAACTAAACCATTGTTGAATCATTTTACCAAAATTAATATTGAACCATTAAGGATATTGAGAGAATTCAAATATGATAATTTTAAGGAGTTGAATCTGGGGGATGTTATACGTGCAGATATTTTTGCTGTTGGTGAAAACGTTAATGTTACAGGGATTTCAAAGGGAAGAGGATTTGCTGGAGTCGTTAAGAGACATAAGTTTAGAGGAGGTCCAAAGACGCATGGACAATCGGATAGACATAGGGCACCGGGTTCAATTGGACAATCTTCTTCTCCTTCAAGGGTGTTTAAGGGAGTGAGAATGGCTGGTAGAATGGGGAATTCGAGGTTTACGGTTAAAAATTTGAAGATTTTTAATGTTGATGCCGAAAAAAATTTACTTTTTATAAAGGGTGGTGTTCCTGGTCCAAATAATGGAATACTTGAAATTGTTAAGAAATAAATTATTTATAAATACAAATTTAAATTAGAAATGGAACTTTTAATATATAAAAAAGACGGGTCAAAAGGCGAAGAGACGGTTACGGTCAATTCAAATGTTTTAGATAAAAAGCCGAATGATAGTGCAATTTACTTTTCAATTTTGTCTTATATGGCAAATCAAAGACAAGGAACGCATTCGACAAAAACCCGTTCAATGGTCAGGGGAGGTGGTAAAAAGCCATTCAAGCAAAAGGGTACCGGTCGTGCTCGGGCGGGAACGATTCGTTCACCTTTATGGAAAGGTGGTGGAAAAGTTTTTGGCCCTCATCCCCATGATTACTCCATTAAAATTCCTAAAAAGATGAAAAAAATGGCAAGAATTTCAGCAATTGCATATAAATTAAAAGAAGGGGGAATTATAGTCATTGAAGATTTTGATTTTGATGCCCCAAAAACAAAAATTTTTTTTTCCATTTTAAAATCGCTAAATATTGATAAGAACAAGACATTGTTTGTTACAGAAAAGATTTCAGAAAATCTTTTCAAATCTTGTAGAAATATACAAAAAATTACTGTTCGTCAAATTGACTCTTTATCTAGTTATGATATAATTCATTGTGAAAAGTTTTTAATACAAAAAAGTGCATTTGAAAAGTTAAATGAAATTTTTGGAAGTGAAAAATAATAATGAATCGAATACTTAGACCGTTATTAACAGAAAAGATTACAAAACTTCAAGAAAGTCAAAACAAATATGGATTTGAAGTTCATCCTAAAGTAAATAAAATTGAGATTAAAAGGGAAATTGAAGATAGATTTAAAGTAAAGGTCAAGAATTTGCGTATAATAAATGTAAAAGGGAAGAAGAAAACATTAGGGAGATTTGAAGGTAAAAGGAAAGATTGGAAAAAAGCGATTGTTACGCTACAAAAAGAGTTTAAGATAGAATTGTTTGAAGGAGCTTAAAAATAGATGTTATTAAAAAAGTATAAACCTGTAACTTCATCTCAGAGATTTAAACTGATTCCAACATTCAAGGAATATGGTAAATGGGAACCCGAAAAATCCTTATTAACGGATATCAGGAAAAGTGGTGGAAGAAATAATTTAGGTCGGATAACAGTAAGACATCATGGTGGTGGACACAAAAGAAGATACAGAATTATTGATTTTAAACGTGACAAATTCAATATACCCGCAAAGGTTCATTCAATACAATACGACCCAAACAGGACAAGTAGTATTGCACTTTTACATTATGCCGATGGTGAAAAAAGATACATAGTTGCTCCAAATGGATTGAAAATAGGGGATACTATTATGAGTGGACCGGATGCAGAAATTAAAATTGGAAATTCTCTTCCTCTTGAAAAGATACCCGTTGGGTCTTTTATCTATAATGTTGAACTTAAGAAAGGTAAAGGTGGTCAAATAGCTCGAAGTGCGGGGACGGCAGCACAATTGGTTGCAAAAGAAAGCAACTATGGTCAGGTAAGAGAACCATCAGGAGAGGTAAGGATGATTAGGCTCGAGTGCTATGCTACTATTGGACAAGTTGGTAATCTTGAACATGAAAATATATCCTATGGAAAGGCGGGGAGAACGAGATGGCTTGGAAGAAGACCAAAAGTTCGTGGGGTAGCGATGAATCCTGTTGACCATCCTATGGGTGGTGGAGAAGGAAAATCATCGGGTGGACGTCACCCATGTTCACCTTGGGGGTGGAAAACAAAGGGTTTTAAAACAAGGGATAAGGAGAAATATTCAAATAAATATATAATTAAAAGAAGAGAAAAATAATAAATTATGCCAAGGTCATTAAAAAAAGGTCCTTATATTGATTCAAAATTACTAAAGAGAATTGAAGAATTAAACAGAACTGGCAAGAAAAAAGTTATTAGAACCTGGGCTCGTAGTAGTACTATACCTCCAGAATTTGTGGGTAATACAATTTCTGTTCATAACGGAAAGCAGTTTATACCCGTTTTCATTACGGAGAATATGGTTGGGCACAAGTTAGGAGAATTTGCACCAACAAGAACTTTTAGAGGACACAGCGGTAGAATCACCGAGCGTTCAATTACCGTAAAATAAGAGCGAGTAACAATTATGCTTGAAGGCAAAGCAGAATCAAAATATGTAAGAATGGCTCCAAGAAAAGCAAGAAGGGTTTTGGAGCTGGTTAAGGGTAAAGGTGTTGAAGAGGCATTGAATATTCTTCATTTTTGCCCTAAAAGGGCATTCCTTTCAATAGAAAAAACGATAAGGTCAGCCATTGCCAATGTTATTCATGGCGAAGGGAGTAATAAAGTTGATGTGGAGAAATTTTTTATTAAAAGAGCAGTTGTTAATGAAGGTCCAGTGCTTAAGAGATTTATGCCGAGAGCAATGGGAAGAGCAACTAAAATTCGTAAAAAAATGTGTCATATAAAAATAGTAGTCAGTGAAAAAGAAAAAAGTCAGGAGTAAATAGTGGGACAAAAAGCTAATCCAATTGGGTTGCGATTAGGTATTGTTAGAACTTGGGATTCAAATTGGTTTGATGAGAAAAATTTTGCGCAAAAATTACAAGAAGATTTGATGCTACGTAAATATATCAGAAACCGGCTTCAAAATGCGGGCGTATCAAGGATTGAAATTGAAAGAACGCCTGAAAAGATAACGTTAAATATAAATACTGCAAGACCTGGTATTGTTATTGGAAGGAAAGGTTCGGAAGTTGATAAACTAAAAGAAGAATTAAAAAAGGTAACAAATAAGGACGTTCAATTAAATATAAATGAAATAAAAAGACCAGAATTAGATGCGTATCTTGTAGCGGAAAATATTGCGAAACAACTTGAAGCTAAAATTTCGTATCGTAGAGCGATGAAAAAAGCAATAATGTCAACTATGAGAATGGG
>CAZBIT010000311.1:0-3918 GCA_964491835.1 uncultured bacterium | reverse complement strand
GCTGTGTTGTAAAAATCTCCATAATCCGCCCACTGTTGGGTTCGTAAACTCTTATGGCGAAAGTGAGTTCTTCATTATTTTTATTTAGTACATAGCAGTTATCATAGCCGGGACTTACTTTTTTAATTCTTGTTCCGATTTTTTCAGCTGTGGTGAAATCCAAAAGTGTTCCTTTAACACTTTCAGATTTACTTGAGTTTGGTAAACCTATTTCATCAAGCGGAATATAGTTGTCTGCATTGATTGTCAGTTCATGATTCAATATGTCATTTGAAGGGTCACCTGTAAGATTGAAGTAGCTGTGATTTGTGAGATTTATTATTGTCGGTTTATCAGTTTCTCCTTCATACATAATTGTGAATTCATTATTTTCAGTTAATATATATGACACTGTGACTGATAAATTCCCGGGATATCCTTCTTCTCCATCTTTGCTCACGTATGAAAATTTTATGCCAGCACTTTTGTTGTCTTTAATTTCTTCGCCTTTCCATACCACTTTGTTAAATCCTTTAACACCACCGTGTGCGTGTTTTTGACCAGCATTAAGGGCGAGTTTGTATTCAATACCATTTAATACAAATCTCCCATTTCCAATACCGCAAGCATATCGTCCAACAGTTGCTCCCAAATACTCGGTATCGTTCATATATCCAGTGAGATTGTCGTATCCTAATGTGATGTCGTTGAATGTTCCACTTTTGTCGGGTGTTTCGAATGAGACCCAATTTGCACCAAAGTTTGTAATCTTTGCCTTTAAACCATTTGAATTTGTTAATGTAAAAAGATAGATTTCATCACCTTCCTGAGTTTTTCCAAACATTTCTTTTTTGATATTCATTTTTGACTGTGTCTCTGGTTTTTGTGGTTTTTTTGTGCAGTTTTGTAATATTGAAAAACTGACAATAATTGTTAAGAAAAACTTAAAAAAAAGTTTTAAAAATGATAATTTCTTGACTAACAAGGTTCGAGACAGGAGTTCTAATGTTTCACTATGAATATTCATTTAGACTTTTTCTAAAAATTCAAAGAATAAATTTTATTTTGTTGAGTGATTTTAATCTGTTTTGCCCGTTTTCCGTTACCTTTGGTAGTTTTTATATTAATTTTCATTCAACAATAATTACAAATGTAGCGGTAAATTTTATTTCTTCTCCAGTTTTAGATTTAGTTGTGATTGAGTTACCATCGATATCGAAAGGTTCGCAATCTAAATAGTATTTACCAGGTGGAGCATCATCAGGCACACTTGTCCCACTTGACCAGATGCCATCTTTAGCCTTTTTGTCATAATATTTACCGTCGTCGTTAAATTCATAAATATATTCAGGGTATCCTCTAACACGTCCGGATATTTTTGCAATTTTACCCTTCGGAGCAACAACTTTTAATGATAAAATTACTTCACTTCCTGCCTTAACTCTAACTTCGGATTTTTGTGGAATAATTGATATTTTTAATTCTTTAGGATACATTAAAAGCAAAAAGGGAAGAAGTATTAAAAAAGATAAATTCTTTATTCTCATCATATTTAACCTTATTTTATAATTATAAATTATTTATTAAAATCAGTCAAGGAAAAATTCCTCTTTTATGTATTCCAATTTTAAGAGTAACGTATTTACATTTTACCTTTATTTTAATGTAAATTTATTGTTTTATGTAGCCGACAAAAATATTGAAAATATAAATATCAAGCAAATAATGAATAGATTTTAGTATTCGATTTAATCTTAAAAATTTTTTTAATTTTCATAATGTGTTCTTTTAATTATCTTTAAAATCAACCACTTCTATATGAAGATGAGCAATTGCTTTATAACCGTATTCATTTGAACGTTCCACTCGAATGATATAGTGGCCGGGTTTATCAAAACTATGTGTAGTCTCAGCATACTTACCTTTTATTGAGAATTCAGATTCCATTACTGATTTTACCATTTCAGGAGGAGTTCCATCACCGAAATCCCATTTTTCCCAGCCGAATTTAGTGCCAAAAGTACGCACTTTGAAAATTACAGGGTCACCAGGTTTAATTCCAAATGTTGGGTAATAGTTAGCCTGTATCCTTGGAGGAAATTTTAGAAGATTTTCTTTTTCGTATACGTGCACAGTTGAAAAATCGTAATCTATGTTGCCTTTCGAATCAACAACTTTCAATATCTCACTGTAAATTCCCGTCTTACTATATTTTCTCTTTTGTATTGGACCAAAGGCTCTTGTTCCGTCATAAAAAGTCCATTCATATTTAATAATCTCCCCCACAAAGCTCTTTGATTTGGTTGCGTTAAGCGTAACTGTTTGATTTGTTGAAGATAGATGTCTTGGTCGAGCAACTGCAATTAAAGGAGGATTATATTGGTGAACATATGCTTCCCAAATATATGCATAAGCATCCTCAACACCCCATTTGCCTGAAGGCTGTCTGCATCTAATATCAAAATGCAGATGCGACCATCCCCCACTTGCTCCTTCTTTACCAAGTAAGCCTAATTTTTGACCCATCTTAACATTTGTTCCCGGTGAGATAGAAGAGTCAATGCTATGCAAGTGTGCGTAACTATAATACCATCCGTGCTCATCAAGAATGTATATAACATCGTAGCGCGGTTTTACAGGTGTGTCCTCAAAACCAGGAAGACTGTCCATTCCCGCAGAGATTACCAATCCATTAGTTGCTGATACAACTTCTATTAGTTCTTCAGAACCACCGATATCAATACCGTAATGGTAATAGACCTTTTTTTCAAGTACATTTTTTTCCGCATCGACAGTCTCATTACTCATCCATGTGTCATCAGCAAACCAACGCTGTAGAACTGGATAAACAAGGGTTCCAGGTGAAATATATAGTGAACCACCAGGCCAGAGTCGAAGCCGTGCATCCTTTTCTAATCCCCAAGCGTCACTATTACTATTTTTGTAATAGCCTTTTGTTATTGGGCAGTCAATTTGAACATTTGCAACAGTTACAGGCAAGTTATAATTTCCAGAATTTATTACAATTTCTTTTCCATTGACAAGAACTTTTACAAATGCTGAACGTATTGCATAACGTATTTCATCGCAATTTTCAATAATATCAAGTAATTTTACACTTACAATATCTCCATTAAACAATTTGATTTCCTGTGACTCTCCAATTCTCAAATCCACTACAACACGTAAAGGTATGCGATTTAACGTTTTTGATAATAAAATTCCAGGATTTATAGTTGTAAATAATAAAGTAAAAAAAGCGAATATATGAAACGCTTTTTTTGTTAACATACAAATCCTTATAGTAGGATAAAAATTAAATTTTTTTAAAATTGTTAACCTTAATGTGGGTTTTTAAAATATTTTTATTAAAATTAATGTATAGATTTTAAAATGTCAATTATATTTTCTAAACTTGCAAATTCTTGCCACTTTTAGTGTTAAATTGGTTTTAAGAATCTCGTTAAACTCATAAATGCAATTTTGCTTTCCCCATTAATTAGCTAAAACTATACCTTATATTTAAATCTAAAAAATTGTCCAAAATGCTATGACAGGATATGGATTCAAAACAATATTGAGATGGGCTGCCGTAATGGTTCAGCGGGAATATAACAAATAAGGTATATGAAATAAGATGAATTTTAAATAAGATGATATCATTTATAAAGATAATCAGATTCACAAGATTATGCAATGATTTTAAATTTATTCCAGTAATCTTTCTAGTTTTTTAATATTAAACATTATTACTTACTTTTTCACTTTTATAGGGTAAGGAGGTCGCTCTATTTTTTTGGGTGGATTTTTCCTGAGTTCTTCCATAACAACCTCGATGGCTTTTTCCAGTTGAGGATCACGACCAGCGATAACGTCAGCGGGCAATTGTTCTACTTCAATATCTGGAGGCACTCCAACATTTTCAACAACCCAACCTTC
>CAZBIT010000310.1:0-3924 GCA_964491835.1 uncultured bacterium | reverse complement strand
CCACCAATTAAAGCAGCCATTAAGAATAATAATATTAGTGAAATATATCAAATGATTAATGAATCGAGCGATAAGGGTATGGTTACACTGGAAAAAGAACTTTTAATGCTTTATAAACAAAATAAAATATCGCTTGAGAACGCAATAAATTACGCAAATAATAAAAAAAGAATGAATGAACTGTTAGGAATATTTAATTGATGTGTTTTAAATTAGTTTTTTCAAAAAATAATATAAACTAAAAATTTTAAGGAAAAAATGAGTAAAAATGTTTTTTCATTGTTTATCGACGGGAATGAAGTAAAATTTGTTTGGGCAAAGAAAATAAAAGATAAAATAAAATTGATGTCTCTTGAGCGTGCAACTTTGAAATCAAGGATTGAAGAAAAAGAAGTTGTTCATCACGGAGAGGATTCTTTTGAAGACACATTTGGATTGCAATTTGATAAAAATGAACCAGATGAGATACAGCCAAAAGATAATGAGAATAAAAATATTTTTTATAATCTTCTGAACAAGTATCCAATCGAAAAGGGAGATATAACAGTTAATCTATTGGAATCGAATGTTGGAATTATTTCATTCAGTAATAATTTAGAAAAAACGAGAAGTAAAATAAAGAGTAATATAATTGAAGAAATAAATAAGATTTACACCTTAAATCTTAAGTCAGAAGATGTGGTTTTAGTTCCGGGAAATAATGGTGAATTGGTTGCTGTTTTTCAGATGAGTGAGAACCCAGTTCTTGAGGTTTTAAATGAGATGAGACCTTTTTTGGAAAGAAGAATCAGAATTGCCCTTGCAGAGGTTAATGAAATCGCATTAGTTAATCTCATAAATCGTTTTTACAGTTTTAATGAAGACGAAATCTCTGCTGTGATTTACATCGGGATTGATTTCAGCAGAATATTTTTTATGAAGGGAAATAAGATATTAAGTTTCGTTCCAATAGTTAATGAGGGATACGGTTCAGATAATATATTATCTCGTCTTTATGGGAAGATTATACTTGAGCGTGATGAATCGTCTGTTTTGGAATTCGATAACATTTTGCTTGCAGGTGAGGCGATATTAATAAATAGTTTAGATTTCTTTAAAGAAAAATTCCCAGAATCCACCGTAGAATATATTTCATCAAAAGGGCTTGACATAAGCGAATTAGAAAAAAGTGATATTGATAACCTTTCGGTTTATTCAATTCCCATTTCTTCTGCTTTAAAAATACTTGAACCAAAAAATAAACAAATTATTCAGACAAATTTTTTACCTAAAAAAATAAAGGAGCAACAAAAGTGGTTTAAAATAGCGTGGCACGGGCTGATTTTCTTGATAGCGTTGTGTTCCGCTTTATTATATTTTATTGGACAATATCTTGTTATGGAAAGAAGAATAAGTCAAGTTGAGTATGTTACAACTCTGCTTGATGAGCAGATTGTCTCTGGTGAAAGTATCCTAACAAAACTCAATAGCATTGAAAAATCAATAAATCATTATGAAAATAATTTTGTTTCTTATGATTCTCTTACTAAGAATTATGATATGGTCAGCGTTTTTCTTAAAAACATTTCAAATAACATTAAATCAACTAATTTGATTTGGTTGAACTCACTTGATGTTATGAAATCAGGATATTCAATGAAAGGTGAATCTATATATAAATCCAGAATCCCGACGTTTGTGTCGTTTTATGATGATTATGTTATAAATAACGTAACAGGCACGAAAGTCAGGAATAAGGAAATTTTTCAATATGAAATTACGGGAAATTTAAAATAAAAAGGAAAATTAAATATGTCATTTGAAATTAGAAATACACTGCTATTAATAGTTTTATTTATTATGATTACCGCATCGGGTTTTTATTTTGTTCACGTGAATTTGGGTGCCGAATTAAAAAATGTTGAAAAAATAAATGAAGAAAAGAGGAAGAAAGTAAAGGAAATATATAGTAAAGTTGAAGGTTTTGATTATGCTGATAAAGTTTTGCAGGAAATTAAGGAAAGGTGGATGAAAAGAGAAAAGGTCTTAAAAAAGAAAGAACTATCTGGCACGACATTTAAATTCTTAAATAATGTAGCATCTGAAAAAGATAGCAGAGTTAAATTTGATTTTACTTTTAAAGAAAAGAAAACTGAAAATGGTTACGGTATTACTAAATACAGTATCAATGGAAAAGGATTTTACAATAACGTTTATAATTTTTTATATAAAATCGAGCACGACAGGGAATTTTACAAAATTGAAGATTTGAATTTAAAGGGGGAGGAGTTTCAAAGTGAGGAATCCAATACAGTCGGAAACTCCGTTGATTTTTCATTCGTTTTGAATGTTTATTTTAATCCTGATGAAGATGAATATGAATCTAAAATAAAGGGGAAAAAGGATTACACAATATTAAATATAGACCCATTTAATCCGTTAGTAAAAAATGTATTGCCACCTAACAATGAAGGATTAATCGAAGTAGAAGATGCGAAACTTGAAGCGGTTAGTTATAATGTGATTTTAATAAAAGATAAAAAGGGTAGATTTTCATCACTTAAAGTTGGAGATGAGGTGTATTTAGGGTATCTTACTGCGATTTATCCCGAAAAGAATGAAGCAGAATTTACTTTAAATAAAGGTGGATTTATAGAAAGAGTTATTTTAAAAATGTTTTAAAGGATTGGTGATATATTATGAAAAAATTATATTTGAGAATACAAATAATAATTATTTCAATTCTGTTGATTTTATGTGTCAATGTTTCGTTTGCTCAAGAAAAGATTCCAAAGGAATATATTCCTTTGGAAGGTGAGATAACGTTGGATAAGGGATTGCCATTTCCGAAAGCGATAGAGGCATTGAGCGAAATAAGTTCGCGCCTTGAAAAGAAGGTAATTGTTGACCCAACAAGACAATCCCAGAGTATTAACGTAGATATAAAAAATTTAAACTGGCGGAATGCTCTTGAACTTATTACAAAAGTCAATAATCTGACTATAAAAGAACATGAAAACTACATAGAAATTGCCTATCCTGAAAAGTTTGCCCCACAGCAACAAAAAGAAATTGCAAAGGAAGTTGATATAAACACGAGGGGAATCAGCATATCAGCCCTCTTTTTTGATGCAGATAGACAGCGTCTGAAAGAAATGGGAATAAACTGGGAGAGTATAAATATATTTGAAAATGGCAAGTCGATGGTTGGCACGAGTTTAAATAGTGCAGGTGAAAAAATGCCCGACGATTTGTTCAATCTTGAGGTGTCGAGGGTTTCGACAAATAATGAAATTTCTGCTCTTATAAAAGCCCTTGAGACAGACAATGTCGGTGAAATCATTGCTAATCCTCTAATAACTGTTATGGATGGAGAAGAGGGAAGAGTACAGATTGGACAGGACTTTTCGATAAAACAGCGTGATTTTGCTGGAAACGTAACTGACCAATTCTTTAGTTCGGGTATCATTCTTTCTGTGAAACCAAAAATATACACCGAAGATAGTATTGATTTCATTTTTATGGAAATAACCACGGAAAGAAGTTCTGCTACTCCAAGTGCTGTAAGCACTGTTATTAATAAGACAATTGCACAGACATCGGTCTTGACTTATAATCAGGAAGAAGTTGCATTAGCGGGACTTTATTCGACGACCGAACAGGTGGCGAGAAGAGGAATTCCATACTTAAAAGACATCCCGAAATGGTTTCTTGGATTGAGATATTTGTTTGGATACAATCGAAAAGAAAAGTTACAGCGAGAATTAGTCATTCTCCTAAAAGCAGAAATCATCCCCGATATAAAAGAACGAATGGCATCGAAAATTGAAGGTGAAGACGTATTGATGAAAAAGAGAGAAGAATTACGAAAACAGGTCGAGTCAAAGGTAAGGAAGTTTAGGGAGTGAAGGGGAATATATTATCTGTATATTATCAGTGAAAAAA
>CAZBIT010000309.1:0-3924 GCA_964491835.1 uncultured bacterium | reverse complement strand
CTTACACCATTGTAAGCATAAGAAGTTGAAATCTCTTCCTTTTTATTACCAATACCAAACAAACTTCCAATACCAGCAAACGCTCTTATAAAAAGAGACCTTTTCTTTTTAAACTTATTTATTTTATATTCAACGATATAATTTGTCATTCCAGGAGACATTAGTTTAAGGTTATAAATTTCATAATAAACATATAAAGGTTGATTTATTTTGTAATGTCGGAGTGGATTAGGTATAATTTCATATCCGTGAGATGAAAATTCAGACCTTTTAATCACAGTATCAATTTTAAGAGCAAACACAATGTCACTTAATTTCAAACTATCTGATTTAAAAGATTCCACAGAAATTATCTCTCTGCTTATTCCAGTATTTTTTGAAGATTCATCCTGTATTTCAATTGCCAATAAATATTTGCCAGGTTTTATTTCTAAATCATTTTGCCTTATAATATGAATCAATTGGGACGAATCGGGATAAAAATCGGATGAGAACTCATCTATTGATACATCTTTTCTTACATCATTCCATTCTCCATCAAAAACAAAAAATCCCTTTTTTACTTGAGCAGAAAATCTTCCTTTTTGTGGATTATACCGAACATATTTTTGTGGAATTCCATAATAAATTTCCATATTAGTATTTCCATTCTCCCCTCTGAAAGAAGCAGTGTAATAATTGAAAGCAAACAACTCACCACCATAATTGTGTTCATAATTTTCTGGAAATACTTTTCGAACATCCGCTTCAACCTGATTGAAAGCAATTAAAGGAAATCTCGAACCCGTCTCGCCATTTGAAAGTCTGTATTCACCAGTACTGTATGGGTCTGAAAAAACAAACGTATATTTGGGATAATACCATATAATAGTGGAATTATAGCCACCTTTTGGTCCAGCAAATTCAAGTTCCGGTCGGATTTTTATATTATCTTGTGGTTTTCCATACCTGATGTATATACGACCACGGTCGGATTTCCATCCAGGAATATCCATTTTTATAACACCAAACTTAAGATTTGAATATGCAACTCTACCGTAATGTTCAATCATTCTCTCGCTGAAATCAGTCAAATAAAGAGGGTCTTTACTTTTCCAATATTTATCGATAAACTTCTTTCGTTCATCGTCATTTAATCCCTTATATTTTTCTACTAAATCTTCCGATAATATATATTCAAGCGATTCAAAAACTTCTTTTTCATCGTCATTCATTAATCTCTTTGCAATTTCATATTCCTTAAATGCCTCTTCATTTCTATTTATATCGTGTAGTCCCAATCCTAAAAAAAGATGGGCATCTTTATCGTTGGGATTGTTTTCTATAATTTTTTTTTGATGATAAATAAATGAATCAACGTCTCTGTTATCATAAGCAAGAACACTTAACCTAAAATGTGCTTTACGATGGTCTGGATTAATCTGAATTATTTTGTTGAACGTTGAAACAGCTTTCTCATAATCTTCATCAACCCATTTTGCAAAACTAATACCCATATTGTTTGATGTTATCCTATCTTCAATTAATCTTTTTAATTCCGAACCAATCTTTGGCAAACTTCCATCTAAACTAATCGTAGAAATAAAATCATAACCAGCAAATCCATCATCCATTCTGTATTCTCCAAAATATGCATAGAGATTATTATCATAAAACGGTGCCATACCATAAGGACCGGGTGCAAACATATTTTGATATTTTTCAAAATATGATGTATAAATTGAGCCTAAATTGGATAAAACTTCAGTATTTTTTGGATATTTTCCTGTTAAAAACTCAAAATACTTCATTGAATTATATATAAATCCCCGGTTTAAATAAGTTTTTGCCAAATTTAAACGATACTCAAAGTTTTCCGGGTCTTCACTTAATGCTTTTTTCAACTCCTGTTCTGCTTTCATTCTGCTGATAGGGGTTTCCATATCAATATATATTTCAGCAAGTTTGTTTCGCGCATCTGAAAATTTTCTATCCAATTTAATCGCCTCCCTTAATGCATCAATCGCCTCTTTAAACTTTCCCTCCTTATAATATTCAATCCCACTTTTATAAAGTTCTATCGCTCTTTCATTTCTTGAATCCTGACCAAAAATCAACAACGAAAAACAAAAAATTAAAATTAATAAAAACAATGGATGTTTCATAATCTTAGTCAATTTTTTTCAATAAATAATAATAAATTTATATGCAATTGTCAATAATTTCATTTCTTATTTGATTTTCAAGAAATTAAGAAACAAAAATACTTATTTTGATGTAAAAATTATGGCAGGAATAAAAAGATTAGAACAATTATTAATTTAAAATATTAAATACTGTTTATTCAAATAAAATTAAAAATATTTATACTGTCAAATCAAGTCCAATATTACCTGAATCTGTTCCATAATTTAATAGTCCACTCAAATCATATTTGCCAATTAATGCCATTTGAGAAGTAAGATTACTGTATGTTTTCTGTAATTCTGAATAATTTCTTCTTAAACTTGTTTCTTTTGTTTTGATTCTGTTTTCTAAAGAAGATTTTCTAACGTTGACGCTTTTCAATTTTAAATCCGAAGCAGACCTTGCATCATCGATTATGCCTCCTGTCGTTACAAAACTTTCGAGAGTATCTTGCATCTTTACAGCAATACCCTTAGTTGAATCAAATAAATCCGTAACCGCAGTGGCTCCCATTTCTAACGCCTCATTGAATTCATCTTCATCTTCAAGTGTAAGAAGTCCACTTCTGTCAATAGAAATTCCAATCTCGGTCAGATTTTTAGGATTTCCAGATTTTACTGTGGATATATTGCCCGATACCAGGGTTCTTAAATCTATTATAAGTTTTCGTATAGTAAAATCGCCTGAAAAAATGCCACGTTTATTAGTGGAAGGGTCAACCGACGTTTTTTCATTAAGATATTTAATCACCTCATTATAATCTTTAATAAATCCTTCAATCTGTTCTTTTACTGTTTCTTCATCTTGCGTTATGAATAAGGTTTCAGGAGAATCGCCAGTTTGTTGTGCTTTTTTGAGATTTATAGTCACACCCGAAAGAACATCGGTTATTTCATTAGCATCAGATTGAATTTGAATGCCATTTATAGTAAAAATTGCATTAAGATTTGAAGATTGACTTTCAATATAACCACCGGAAGTTCCGCTTGCAGATTTTCTTCCACCACCTCCATTTATCATACCTATATATCTTAAAATTTTTCTTGAACTGACATCGCTTAATTCAATGGCATTTGAACTGCCCGTTTCATCGCTAACGATGGTTAACCTTTTAGTCGTTGATGTATCAGAAATAACATTTGCACTAACATTTGCATTGGAATTATTAATTGCATCTTTTATTCTTGTCAGAATCTCAGAGTTAGTTTCAGTTGCATTATTAACGTCCACCGAAATTGTCACTGCTGATTCTGAGCCAACTCTTATGGAAAAACTTATGGTCCTGCCTTCAAAATATTCAGCAATATCTTTTCCTGAAGACGTTATTCTATCGGAAACAACGGTATCGTTTCTTGCAATCTGAGAAACAAAAATAGTATTAACACCTAAAGAAGCAGTAGTATCTGCGGTTGCAGTAAATATTGTTGTATCACTTGATTCTGCTGATTTAGAACCTAATTTTTTTGCGGCGCCAACATCGGTGAAACTTTTTATGCGGTCGTAAAGTACTTTTAATTTTGCTTTTAGGTCTGTTAAAATAGAAATTCTTGTATTTATATCTTGTTGAGCGGATTCAATCTTTTTAACAGCATTACGGTCTGATACAAGGTATAGATTGAGAAAATTATTTACTGTTGGCTGAATTTGGCTAATCGAACTTATAGAAGCCATTTTCTTCCTCCCTGAAATCAGCCAAAGCAATACCTTCACATAAATATTAATAAATATAAATATAAATGTCAATAAAATTTTATCAAA
>CAZBIT010000308.1:0-3936 GCA_964491835.1 uncultured bacterium | reverse complement strand
ATATACTTGTTTTTCTAAATAAAATTTTATATTTTTAAAATTTAATATTAAAATAAATTAAATTATATTAATTATATGATTATATCAGAAAGAATTGGTTTTATTGGTGCAGGAAAAATGGCGGAAGCACTAATCCGCTCTATACTTAAAAAAGGTTTATCCAGTGCAGAAAAAATTTCAGCAAGTGATAAAGTCATTGAAAGACTTGATTATCTTAAAAAAGAAACAGACATAAAAGTTTTTCATAACAATATCGATACCGTTAAAAATTCAGACATATTGTTTCTGTCAGTAAAACCACAAGATTTCAATGCACTATTACCTGAAGTAAAGGACTATGTAGATTCTGATAAACTTATTATTTCAATCGCAGCAGGAATAAAAATTAGTTTCATTAATAACATAATACCAAATGCAAAAGTAATTCGTGTTATGCCAAACATTTTATGCTTAATTGGTGAAATGGCTGGTGCGTATTGCATAGGAGATAATGTTACTGAAAAAGATATTTCAATTGCTCATAGTTTATTAAGTTCTGCAGGAAAGGTCTTTCTTGTAAAAGAAGAACAACTTGATGCGGTCACTGGTTTAAGTGGGTCCGGTCCAGCATTTGTTAGTTATCTTATAATGTCCTTTATTCAGGCAGGAAAAGAACTCGGAATTGAAGAAGATATTTGTAGAGAACTTACATTACAGACATTTTTGGGTTCAGCAAAATTACTTCAAGAAAATAATTTATCAGAAGAATCACTGATAAAAATGGTTAAATCACCAGGTGGAACAACGGAAGCAGGAATGAACATATTAGAAAATTCTGAATTAAAAAATATTATCATAAAAACAATTACTCGGGCGACTGAAAGAAGTAAGGAATTGGGGAAAAAATAGTATGACTGACATTCCCGAAAAAATAGAGGATTTGGCGAAAAAGGCAAATCAGGCATCTTTACGAATTGCAAATTTATCCACAAAGATAAAAAACAAAGCACTTGACAACGTTGCTGAAACACTTTTAAACAATAAAAGTGAAATTCTGAAACAGAATGCTATTGATGTGAGTGATGCGGAAAAAAATGGTCTTTCAAAGTCATTATTAAAACGATTAATTCTTACTGATGAAAAAATTGACGAAATGATAAAAAATGTAATATCCGTTAAAAACCTTAAAGACCCAGTTGGAAAAACATTATCCGCTGTTGAACTTGATACAAATCTTGAACTTTACCAAATTACCTGTCCCATTGGAGTTATTGGTATGGTATTTGAGTCCCGCCCAGATGTTTTAGTCCAAATTGCTTCCCTATGTATAAAATCTGGAAATGCTGTAATTATGAAAGGTGGTTCTGAGGCGTTAAATTCTAATAAATGTCTCCACTCTTTAATTACTCAATCAATATCATCAGCAAATCCACTATTTAAAGATTCAATCATTCTTTTTGAAACAAGGGAAGAAGTTGATGTAATATTAAAAATGGACAAATATATTCAATTGCTTATCCCAAGAGGTTCATCAAGTTTTGTTGAATACGTTAAAAATAATACTAAAATTCCCGTTCTTGGACATAGTGAAGGAATATGTCACATTTACGTTGATAAATATGCAGACCGGAAAAAAGCATTAGATATTTGTTTTGATGCAAAATGTCAATATCCAGCGGTGTGTAATGCTATGGAAACACTTCTTGTTCACAGAGATATAGCAAACTCTTTTCTACCCGATATGATTAAAAAATTCAAAAATGCCGGTGTCGAAATAAGGGGATGTCCTGAAACAATTTCAATAGTTAATGATATTAAGTTAGCAACTGAAAAGGACTGGAGAACGGAATATAACGACCTTATATTGTCAATTAAAATAGTTTCTGACATTGATGAAGCAGTCGAGCACATAAATCATTATGGTTCTCACCATACAGATGCAATAATAACCGAAGATAAAGAAAGAGGTAAAAAATTTTTAAACTTTGTGGATTCTTCATCCATAATGCAAAATTGTTCAACGCGATTTTCCGATGGATATAAATATGGTAAAGGTGCAGAATTAGGAATAAGTACAAACAAAATCCATGCCCGTGGTCCCGTCGGATTAGAAGGATTGGTGATTTACAAATACATTCTCATTGGCAATGGGCATACGGTTTCGCAATATGTGGGAGAAAACGCAAAAAATTTCACACATAGAAAAATCGTTTAACAATTAAAACAATTCATTATTGATAGATGATAAAATGAAAGATATAAGAAAAGCAAAAAGAATACTCATTAAAATTGGAACTGGTGCAATAACAAAAAATCACAAACTTAACACTAACTGGATTGGGAAAAAAGCGAAGGAAATTTCTGATTTGATTCATTCTGGAATAAATGTGTTGCTAATTAGTTCTGGTGCAGTCGGAGCAGGTATGGAAATCGATAACCTTTTAAAAAGACCAAAAGATGTATTAAAATTACAACTACTTTCCGGTAAAGGACAACCACATCTTATGTATGTATATGAGTCGAAATTCAAAAAGTTTGGAATACATACAGCACAGATTCTCTTAACTCACCATAATTTTTCAACAAGGGCAGAAGTAAAAAATCTTTCAGACGTTATTGAATTTTATTTTAAGACAAAAACTCTACCAATAATAAACACAAATGATATAATAACTAAAGAAGAATTAATGAACGGTTCCATAATTAAATTTTCTGATAACGACGAACTTGCAGCATTGGTAGCAAAATATTTAAAAATGGAATTATTATTAATATTAACGGACGTGGATGGGCTTTACTGGGGATATAATGATAATATTAAAAAACAAAAACTAATTGAAACCGTAAATGTGATAACTGATGAAATACTTGAAATTTCCAAAAGAGGTATATCGCCTCTTGGTTTAGGAGGAATGTACTCAAAAGTGAAAGTAGCAAAAGAAGTCGCTAAATACAATATCCCTACTATAATTGCAAATGGAAAATATAGCATACAAGACATTATTTCAAATAGAGTAAAAAGAACAATTTTTACAAAATTATGAATAAAGGATACAAATCAATCGTATTGATAAAACAGGTTCCAGATACGAAAAATATATCTGGTAACGTAATGAAAGAAGATGGAACTGTAAACAGAGCGGCACTTCCAGCAATTTTCAACCCCAATGACCTTAATGCACTTGAAATGGCTATTACTATTAGAGAGAAGTTTGGCGGAAGTATCTCCGTTATAACTATGGGTCCACCGAGGTCTGCAGAAATACTAAGAGAATCCTTATATCGTGGTGCTGACGAGGTTATTCAACTTTCTGACAAACGATTTGCAGGTGCGGATACACTTGCAACTGCATATACTTTAAGTAAAGCCATTAAAAAAATGGGAACATTTGACTTTGTTTTCTGTGGCAGACAAGCAATTGATGGAGACACCGCTCAGGTTGGTCCACAAGTGGCAGGAAAACTCAATATCCCACATATTACTTTTGTCGAAAATATCGAAAATATTGACAATGACATTATTATTGTAAAAAGGACAATTGAAGGGGGATTTGAAATCCTGCAAACAAAAATTCCAGTTCTTCTTACTGTTATGGGAACTGCAAACGAACCACGATATCCCTCATCCAAACTAATGATGAAATTCAAAAAAGCAAAATCGTTAGCAGAAATCGAATCAGAATGCAAAAATAATCTCGAAAATGAAAAGATAAGAGACCTTGAAAAACAAAAATTATTTATAAAAACATGGAAAGTAGAAGACATCGACATAGACGTCAATGATTGTGGTTCAAAAGGTTCACCAACAAGAGTAGCAAAAGTCGAAAACGTTCATTTAATACCTACTTCAATAAAAAAGATTGACCCAAATATTCAGAGCATTAGAGAACTTATTTCAGAATTAATCTCCGAACATATATTAGGATAGATATTATGGGTAATAAAGGAGAAGTTTGG
>CAZBIT010000307.1:0-3937 GCA_964491835.1 uncultured bacterium | reverse complement strand
GAAGAATACAAAGACACACACATTCCACACCCCAAGTATAAAGGCATTTTAATTCCAAAAAAAATTTACAATGATTTTGTAGAAAATTTCGGTTGAAGGTATATTATATCTGTTAATCCAATTAATTTTGGATGACAGAATAATTTATTTCAGCAACATTTAATAGAATATAATTTTAGGAAAGGGAGTAATTATGAAAAAATTAACAATATTAATTGGCATTTTTATATTGGCAAGTGTTATATCCACTACAGTTTTAGCACAGGAAGAGCCATTCAATGGTCTCAATATGAATCTTGGGAGTTTGGCTCAATTGTCTAA
Source organism: uncultured bacterium (assembly GCA_964491835.1). Taxonomy (GTDB): domain Bacteria; phylum SM23-31; class SM23-31; order JAUVVT01; family JAUVVT01; genus CAZBIT01. The sequence continues at coordinate 3,616 of CAZBIT010000307.1, read as the reverse complement.
AGCAAAATCACGTTCAATCAGTCCAGAAAACTTTACTGGAGAAAAGGGGAAAGGTGGAATGTCAATAGATGGACTTGCGAAAAATGCTGCACGTGATTTGGGTCAGGGGTGGAAGGTTTCTCCTTATGTTCGTATCGAACCAAAACAGACGTTTACGCTCGCTGAAATTCAAGGACCAGGTGCGGTTCAGCATATCTGGATGACTATTACGGGACACTGGCGGTTTTCTATATTGCGTATTTACTGGGATGGTGAAGTAGAGCCGTCTGTCGAAGTTCCTGTTGGTGATTTTTTTGCCTGTGGCTGGGGACAGTATGCACAAGTTTCTTCATTACCAATATGTGTTAATCCTGGCAGTGGTCTTAACTGCTATTGGGAGATGCCATTTAGAAAATCCTGTAAAATCACAATTGAAAATTTAGATGGAAATCAAATCACATTGTATTATCAAATCGATTATACTCTTACGGACGTTGGGAAGGATTTGGCATACTTTCATGCACAGTTCCGTCGTTCAAATCCACTTCCTTATAAGACAGTTCATACACTACTTGATGGTGTTAAGGGTTGGGGACAGTATGTTGGCACGTATATAGCGTGGGGTGTAAATAACAACGGATGGTGGGGTGAAGGCGAAATAAAATTTTACATCGATGGCGACAGTGACTTTCCTACAATCTGTGGAACAGGAACGGAGGACTACTTCTGTGGTTCTTATAATTTTGAAAACAGAGAAACCCGTCAATATCAGGAATTTACTACGCCTTATTCTGGACTATCGCAGGTGATACGCCCGGATGGTCTTTATAAAACCCAACAGCGTTTTGGTCTATACCGATGGCACATAATGGACCCAATACGTTTTGAGAAAGATTTAAAAGTGACAATTCAAGCACTTGGCTGGCGCAATGACCGCAGGTATCTTCCATTACAGGACGATATTTCTTCCGTTTCGTTCTGGTATCAGACAGAACCCCATTCACCTTTTCCTAAACTACCTGAAAAAGATTTTCTGGAAATCCAGTAAAACTTTACAATAAATTGTAATTAGGAATTGATATACTTTCATTTTTTATCAATATAGATGCTGAACTCGATAATTCGGGATAACTTACGAATTTTATAAAATCCTCTTTTAAATAGAAAGTAAATAGGAGTATGATATGAACAATTCTATTACGAGAAGAAAATTAATTAAGACATCATTTTGTTGTTTGTTTGCTCCTAAAATATTTACTAAAAATTTTAAAATTGAAAATACGAAAACTATTTTTGAGAAGGCAAATAAATCGAAAAAGTATACTATTTACTGGGGTGATATTCACAATCATAATAGCATTGGCTATGCGAAAGGTTCTCTGGAGCGGTCTTTTGATATTGCGAAAAGTCATTTAGATTTTTTTGCGTTGACTCCTCATTCACAATGGCACGATATGCCTATAATGGAACAGGATAAACATCAAACCTGGGTAAAGGGATTTGAAGAAACAAAAAGGCGATGGAGCGATGTCCAGAAAATGTGTGCAAAATATAACAAATCAGGAGAATTTATAACGTTTCCTGCTTATGAGTGGCATTCAAGTTTTTATGGAGATTACTGTATAATTTTTCCTTATGATTATCCGCCTTTAGAAATTTTAAATGATGTAGATGCACTGCAAAAGTTTGCCAGGAAAAATAATGCTATAATCGTCCCGCACCATCCTGGCTATCGACAAGGGAGAAGAGGCGGCAATTTCACTTATTTGGATACAGAAGTGTCCCCGATTCTTGAAATATATTCCGAACACGGTAATGCAGAAAAAGATAATGTTCTTTATGGATACATAAGACATTCAATGGGCGGGTGTTGGGCTCAAAATACGCTACAATATGCGCTTTCTTTAGGTCGTCGTCTTGGTGTAGTTGCAAGTTCTGATGACCATTTAGGTTATCCCGGCGCTTATGGAGAGGGCATCTGTGCTGTGCTGTCTGAAAACTTAACAAGAGATTCCATATTTGATGCAATAAAAAGACGCAGAACTTATGGTGTAACAGGTGATAGAATCAAACTTAATTTTAACATAAATGGACACGTTATGGGTGAAGAGATTCCATTTGTGAAAAAAAGAGAGATACAGGTCAACGTTTCTGGATGGGATACAATAGATAAAGTTGAAGTGTTGAAGAACAATGAAGTTATTCACAGAAATTTTCCCATTGATAGAAGGGTGACATCTGCAAGTTGGAATAAACCAATATATTTGAGAATTGAATTTGGTTGGGGACCATGGGCTACGTTGGAAATGCCCCGCATTTGCGATTGGGAAATCGATGTGAAAATTTCTGGTGGTGTATTAAATGAGGTTTATCCTTGTTTTCAATCAGGACCATTTGAAGAATCACGGAGAAATCTAATAAAAAAATTATCAGAAAATTTATGTCATATCACGTCATATACTTCCCGCAAAGAAGCATTTGCAGAAAAATCGACAAATGCTGTTGTTCTTAATATTTCAGGTAATCCAGAAACCAAACTGTCTTTAAACGTGAGCAAACCGAACAATATGGAAATAACAAAAAATTTAAAAGAATTAGTAAGTCAGAATGAAATTATCTTTACGGGTCCATTTCCCGATGAATCGATTTTAATTCATCCTGTCGTTTTTTCTGAACATTTTAATACTGAGTTTTCATTTATAGATAGTGAAACTTCAAATAATGTTGATTATTATTACGTTCGAGTAATGCAGTCCAATGGGCAATTAGCGTGGTCAAGCCCAATCTGGGTTGAAAAGGATTGATTTAAAGAAGGATTTGTTTTTATTATTGTTTTTAAATTATATTATTTTTAAATTTAAAATATAAATATGATTTTTCATTGAATTGATTGATTTGATATATAAAGACAAAATATATATTAATTTAAAGGAAGAATCGATATGAGAAAAATAGTAATTATGGTAATTACAACACTTTTAATTCCATATTTTATTCTCAATGCAGAGGATATTCAAAAGAGATTTGGTTCTAATGAAAAATATGAATTGAGTCCAATTTTGGGCGGTTATATATTTGAAGATGAAAGTTATGATAATTCACTAATGTTTGGAGTAATGGGATTGTTGCACATCACAAATAGGTATGCTCTTGAAGGAGAGATAGGTTTTTCGCCAAGTTCTTTCAATTATAGAATGGATGTGGGACCTTTTCAAAAAGAAAATCTGAACATTTATAATTACAGTTGTAACTTTATTTATAAGTATCCCTTGTCTGTGAACATTTATTCATACGGGACTTTTGGAATAGGAGGGATTTCGTTTATCCCTGAGAAAGCAGATTCGAATAGTGATATGTATTTCAATTTTGGTGGTGGGATAAAGTTTTCGTACTGGGATAAAATGGCTATCCGACTTGATTTAAGACAGTATGCGCCATCCGTTGACGTTCGTCTTTTTTCACCGAGGAGTGGTTCTATATATTTTGGCCCCAATTCTTCCCCCAAAGCACAGATACAGAAGATAATTCAAATAAATGTTGGGATTATTTTTCTGTTTAGATGAGATATGAGAGTAAGAAAAAAGAGTCCTGCGGAAACTCTTGAGTAAATTCTAAATTAGAAGTTCTAAATACTAAA
>CAZBIT010000306.1:0-3954 GCA_964491835.1 uncultured bacterium | reverse complement strand
AACTATACCATCAAACAGATTTTCATTTCTAATTTCTAAATCCGTATGTATTATGTTAGTGTCACTAAGTTTAATTAGTATCTCTTCGATCTTCTTATTCTCTATAAGACTTGTCAGCCCTAATTTGGGATGTGTTAATTCATCTCTTTTCTTTTTTAGCTCCAGTAGTTTATTCCAACCCTGGTCCTTTTTATTTAAGCGAAAATTCTTACCATATAGTTTACCTAACAAAAAGGGTATAGCCGTAATTTTATCCAATGTTGAATTAATTTGCTTTCTATCCTTTAACCTTCCTGTATTGGGGTCAAATATAGTTTTATTTTCCTTAAGAAAGTCTACTTCAATCTGTGTTAATTTTTGAACATAATGTGGAGAACCCTTTAAACCTTCAGTTGATCTTACTATAAGGTCAGCCAAAAAATTACAAAGAGCCTCTAAAAAACAGAACTGAAGAAGAATAATTGAATATTTTAAACTTTTTACACCTATCTCACTAGTTATGTTTTTATTTCTTCTATCGTCTGAAATATCAATTTTGACCAATTGTTGTCTAAGTAAACTGATTAAATTATTTATTAAAAAGAATAAATTTAGTAATAAATTAAATCCACTTTTTATCACATTATCAAATGGTGTTAGTTCTAAATTATTTTCTCTCATAGTATAATTAATAGTTTTTATATAAATATAAAATATTATTTAGGACTACGCAATAGAAAAACAAATAAAAAATATAGATTATATATGCAATTTTTCTTTAAAAATATATAAAAAATTAGACCCCTTTTTAGACCCCCTGATTTGTCACATTATGGCATAATTTGGCAAAAAAATAGCCCAACGGAATAAAACCATTGAGCCACTTAATTAATTGTTTTTATTTATATTTTATCAGTGTGCAGTAGAGGACTCGAACCTCCGACCTCTTGTCTGCCAGACAGATGCTCTATACTTTTTAATTAACTTTGCAACTCTTTAATAAACAATATAACTGCGTATGGCTGATGAACTTACAAAACTTTTATTATATTACCACAAATAACACCATTTTACACCATTGCTGACACAAATAGGCACATTTATTTTTTTTTATTCTTATTAATAAAAATAAATTTCCCACCAAATTTGGTAAGAATTAGTAAAATTGGAAAAATCATTTGAAAAAGTAAAATCTATACCTTAATATTTAAACCAAAATATACAAAATATTTTGAAGACGAATATTAAAGAAAAAAGGAATAAAAGAAAAACAGTGAAAAATTTTGATATTGTTGTAGGAATGCTATTTCATTAATTGAAAAAGTATAGAATAGAAAATAAAAACATTTCATATTGAAAATGATTTTTTCATTTTGGAACAGTTGTTAATTGATTATTAATATTAAATAGTAAAATTTTAAAAATGTATTCTCTTGAAAGATAATCATTTATTAAAAAATCTTACGATAATTTTTTATCATTAATAACTGGCATTAAGTTTGCTAACATAATTTTATATTAAATACAAATCTTCTCTCAAAACATAAATAATCCTGATATTAAAATTAGGAGTAGCGGTAAAATTCAATACCAAGATTATAATTATAAAGTAGACTATCCCAACAAAAAAGGGGTTATAACTGATTAGGTTATTAATTGTTCAACTTCCATCTTCGATATTGGTATGAGTCGATTTAGAACTGAAAACTTGAAATAGTTCAAGTTCTAAGGATTTACCGCTGATTTCTCTTTAATTCTCGACCATTAATTTTCTGGATTTAGAAGATTTAATTTATTCGTTAGAAAATTCTTTTCAATGTCTAACCCAGAGATTTACGTGAGGTTTTTATGGAGTCAATTGAAATAATAAATGAACAAAAAGACGGAGTTCTTAAGTATAAGGGACTCGAAGAATTAATTGAATTATTGTATAACATAAATTGGGGTGATTGTATAGTATGGTATATCTCATCTATGGATGAGTACGCTGTTTTTATTAATTCTTTACTCCTTCGGTATCATAATCAAAACAATAAAGTAATCTATGTTAAAATTGGTAGTAATCTTGAAAGAGAATTGAGTTACAGAAATTCTTTTGAGGTTAATAATTTCAAAAACATCAAAGATATCCAAAAATCCATCAAATCGCTCAAAGAGTTTGTTCGAGCTAAGGGACCCTTTAACTCTTACATCTTCGATGATATTTCCTGTATAAAAAAGTGGGGGGGAGAAACCGCACTCTTCAATTTTTTTCAAACAGTAAATTCCCAGCTGCAAGAATTCAGAGCCATCTCTCATTGGCCCCTGATGAGAGGCTCTGTCATCCAGGACACTATAGCCAAATTTTGTGGGATAGCACAACTATTTGTAAGTATTGAGAGGATAGATGAGGGAGTATGTATCCACCCTTTAAAAGTGCCTTCAAAAAGGTTCTATCAGATACTTAATCCATACTCTTTTAATTTTAAAAGTTTTGGATTAGATAAAAAGAATAAGTCTTCGATGCTTCTTGACCTGATAATGCAGAAAGTTGAAGTAGATCAACTCAAGCAGAAACTAAAAAGAACAGAAGAAATATATCAAAATCTTTTAGAAACCACCGCTCATTACACAAACATTGTGGGAAGTAGCGAACATATTCGTGAGGTTTGTAGAATGATTGGCATTGCGGCTAAAAGTGATGCTACAGTTTTGATTCAAGGTGAAAGCGGGACTGGCAAGGAGTTAGTTGCTGAGGCTATTCATTTTCATAGTTCACGTTCTAAGGGACCATTTGTCAAGGTAAATTGTGCAGCCATATCCGAGATGCTTCTTGAAAGTGAACTCTTTGGTCATAAAAAGGGTTCGTTTACTGGTGCAATACAGGACAGGAAAGGAAAATTCTGGGTTGCAAATAATGGAACTATCCTTTTAGATGAGATTGGTTGTATGTCACTCACTGGCCAGGCTAAATTGCTCAGAGTTTTACAGGAGTGGGAAATCGAACCTGTGGGAGAATCTATGCCTATAAAAGTGGATGTGCGAGTAATAGCTACTACTAACCTAAACCTCAAAAAGGCTATAAAAGAGGGTAAGTTTAGAGAAGATTTATTTTATCGACTCAATGTGTTTACCATCTTCCTGTCACCTCTACGGGAGAGAATGGAAGATCTGCCAGCTTTAGCAGAGTATTTTTTAAGCAAATACTCTAAGGAAATGAATAAAAATATTAAGAAAATTTCAAATACTGCATTTTCTATAATGCAGGCTTATGATTGGCCTGGGAATGTGCGAGAATTAGAAAATGCTGTTGAATATGCGGTTATTATGGAAAAGGAAAAAACTTTACAATTCTTTAGCCTTCCCCAAAGAATGTTAGACACCTCACAAGAAAATACACCGCTTGAGTTGTTTAATTTAAGAAAAAGGTTAGAGATCACTGAAAAAGAAACTATCATAAGGGCATTAAATAGCACAAACTGGGTTAAAAAACAAGCAGCCAAAATCTTAGGAATCAATCCCAAAAATCTTGGCTACTTCTTAAAAAAACATCACATCTTAAAAGGGAATAAAAAGCCATAAAAAATATGAGATAAATAATTAAATTCTCTTAAAATTTAAGAGTGATTTAAGTATAACGTATCTTAATATTTAATCTCTTTATTCCTAATTCCAAAACTAAAAAATCATAAAATGTAAGATAAAATAGGAGAAATATTTTCCTGGTATAATATTGTATTTAAAGTTAATTATGCAAGTATTTACATTTAAAACAGGTATTTAGAAAATATATTCAATAAAATATTTCATAATGGCACAATAATTGTCTATAAAATATGTAATGAAAAAATATAAACAAATCTTAATTGTAGGCAGAGATACAAATTTTATAAATGAATTGACCAATTATTTGTTGGCAGCAGGATATAATAATATCGAATCATTTGATAGCTATCAGAGTGCAATCACAAGGCTGAAGCAGAATAGTTTTGATAT
>CAZBIT010000305.1:0-3956 GCA_964491835.1 uncultured bacterium | reverse complement strand
TTTCACTGCTAAAGTTAGAGTATAATCTTCTCCAAGTGGGACACCGTTTTCATCAACAATGGCAAGTCGGTCACCGTCAGGGTCGATGGCGAAGCCTATATCCGCTTTGTGGAATCTAACTTTTTTGCATAATTCTGTTAAGTTTTCTGGTAATGGCTCAGGATTATGTGGAAAAATTCCGCTGTTTGAACAATTCAGAGGGTATACAGTGCACCCAAGTTTTTGAAGTAAATCAGGAATTATTTTCCATCCAGCACCATTAACGCAGTCAACGACTACTTTAAATTTTTTTTGTGATATTTTTTTTTGAGAAATGTAAGGAATGTCCAATATTTTTTCTATGTGATTTTCGATGGCAGAGTTATAATTACAAATTTCACCCACATTTTCCCAATCGGCATATTTTATTTTGTTATTTTCGTAAATGCTGTCTAATCTTTTCCACATTTTTTCATTAAGAAAAAGACCGTTTTTATTGATGAATTTCAATGCGTTCCATTCTGCCGAATTGTGACTTGATGTTATTGCTATTCCACCATCTGATTTAAGTTTTTCAACCATTAGTGAAATAGTTGGAGTAGGACATATACCGACATTAATTACGTTGCATCCTACGGACATTAGACCAGAAAAGACGACTTTTTCAAGCATTTCTCCAGAAGTTCTGGTATCGCGCCCGACAACGACTTTGCCTTTATTGCAAAAAATCCCAAATGCTGAAGAATATCGTAATACAATTTCTGGTATTAAACTTTTTCCAACTACCCCTCTGATACCAGAAACGCTTTTCATTAGTGATTGTTTCATATTTTATCGTTCATTTTTTGTTGATTAAATTAATTCGTTGAATCGCCTTTTCCTTATCGCCTCCTAACTTTATGTATTTATCGTAATATTCTAAAGCATTTTTTGTTTCACCTTTCATTTCAAATAACTTACCGATGGTTAAATATAATTCAATATCATTTGGATTATTTTTCAAATCTATTTTAAATTCATCGATTAATTCGTCAAAATTTAAGGTAGAAGAGTTAAAATATTCCTGTGTAAAGTGTGTTTCTGCTCTTGCTGAATCGGGGATTATTTCAAATGCCCTATTAATATGTGCCATACTTTTTTCTTTTTCTCCCAGTTTATTATATAAAATGCTTAGGTTATAATGTGCTTCAGCAAGATTTGGATTGATTTTTAAAGAAATGAGATATTCCTTCTCTGCCAAATCATCGACGTTTTTTCTTCTATATGCGGTTCCTAATGCACAATGTGCTTCTGAAAGATTTGGGTTTATTTCAATTGCCTTTTTCAGAACCTCAATTGCTTTATCATATTCGTTCTGTCCTAAATATATGTTCCCCAATCCGTAATATGATTCGCTACTTTTGGGATTAAAAGTGAGTGCCTTTTTGTAAGATTCGATTGCTTTATTAATTTCATTTTTTTTGTAAAGAGCATTTCCCATACTACAATAAGCCTCTGAATATTTTGGATTTATGGCTATTGCCTTTTCGCAATATTGTATCGATTCATCGAAATTTCCAATTTTATAATAAACACTGGCAAGATTATTGTAGATTCTTGCATCGGTAGGGTTATATTCTATTGCCTTTTTATAGTTTGATATTGCATTAAAGAAATCTTTTTTAAGAAAATATGCATACCCCATAAAATGATATGCAAAAGGATTTTTTTCATTTATTTCTATGACCTTTTGATATAATTTGATAGATTCATCGGGATGATTCAAATAACTCAAAACAAGACCCGAGTTTAACAATGCAGATTCACTTTCAGGATATAATGTTAACGCTTTTCTATAATTTTCCAATGCATCAAGGTATTTATAAGTTTGAAAATAGACATTTCCCAAGCAAAGATATGCATCAAAATATCCTGGAGAAACCTCTGTAGCTTTTTTAAACTCATCTATTGCTTCATCATGAAGATTAATCAATAGATATATATTTCCGAGCGCTACATAAGATTTTGAGTCTTTTGGGTTCAATGAGATAATTTTTTTATATTCATTAATTGCTTCATTAACCCTTCCATTATCTATAAGTTTTTTTATTTTAACGTAATTTGTATCGATTTGTGCTGATAAAGTTTGTTTAAAAAAAAGCAAAAAAACTATTACACATAATAATAATGACTTTTTCATATAAAAACCTATCAAATGAATTTTCTTATAAGCACTATTCGAGTATAGCAATAAAAATTGAATATTACGATTATGCTATTGTGATTTCCTTTGTAAGATATACATCCTGTATTGCGTGTAATAATGCGATTCCATCTTTCATTGGTTTTTGAAATGCTTTTCTTCCCGATATAAGTCCCATTCCACCTGCTCTTTTATTTATTACCGATGTTTTTATAGCTTCCTGTATATCATTTTTTCCTGAAGGGCCACCTGAATTAATTAAACCGATTCTTCCCATATAACAGTTTGCGACCTGGTATCTGGTTAAATCTATCGGATGGTTAGATGTTAATTTTTCATATACTAAAGGATGCGTCTTACCAAATTTAAGAGCGTTATATCCGCCATTATTTTCTGGTTGTTTCTGCTTGATTAAGTCGGCTTCAATAGTAACACCTAAATGATTTGCCTGACCCGTTAAATCTGCTGATAAGTGATAGTCAACGTTATCTTTTTTGAAACCGGGATTTCTTAAATAACACCATAAGACGGTAAAAAGACCGACTTGATGAGCGTGTTCAAAGACCTGCGAGATTTCTATTATTTGTCTATTAGATTCATCTGAGCCAAAATAAATAGTTGCACCGACTCCAACTGCTCCTAAATCAAACGCTTGCTGAACAGAGGCAAAAAGTATCTGGTCAAAGGTATTCGGATAAGTAAGAAGCTGATTGTGGTTGAGTTTTACGAAAAATGGAATTTTATGAGCATATTTTCTTGAGACAGAACCTAAAACTCCCAATGTTGACGTAACTGCATTACATCCACCTTCAATGGCAAGTTTTACTATATTTTCCGGGTCAAAATAGATTGGATTTGGTGCAAATGAAGCACCTGCAGAATGTTCTATTCCCTGGTCAATGGGTAGTATGGAAAGGTATCCAGTTCCTCCTAATCTTCCTTTGTCGAAAACCATTTGCAAATTTCTTAAAACATTATTGCTTCTATCCGATAAAATGAATATTCTGTCAATATAGTCGGGCCCAGGCAGGTGCAACATATCTTTAGGTATTGTATTACACTTGTGTTCAAGCAAGTCCTTTGCTTCTTCTCCTAAGATTTCAGTAATCTTGTCAACTGACATATTATCCTCCAATTTTTCTAAATATATTAATTTGTTTTGAATTTAGTGATTTAAATTCTAATTTCAAAATCCCAATTCCTAAACAAATCCAAAATCCAAATCGCAAATATGGTTCTTCAAAATCCATCTTTTTGAGTTTTGTTCATTTGTATTTGTTTAGAATTTAGAGATTTAAATTCTAATTTCAAAATCCTAATCCCTAAACAAATCCAAAATCCAAAATCCAAATCGCAAATATGGTTCTTCAAAATCCATCTTTTTGAGTTTTGTTCATTTGTATTTGTTTAGAATTTAGGATTTAGTATTTTTTTAATTGTACGCCAGGCGGGAATTGAACCCGCAACCTTTGGATCCGGAGTCCAACGCTCTATCCGTTGAGCCACTGGCGCCTATTTTTTTAATATAATTAATATATTACATAAAATCAATTTTAAAAATATGAAATATCTTTTGACTTAATAATAATATTTTCTTAATTTAGGAAAAATTTTGTAAATAAATATTTTATAAAAAATAAAAATAAATATTTAATCCTAATCAAAAGATGAAAAAGATATTATACTTTTTATTACTCATAATTTATTTCGTGTTCTGTGATGATTCATATTCTCAAACACTCCAGGAATACAAAGATAGAAGAGAAAGATTAATGGAACATCTTTCTTCAGAGAG
>CAZBIT010000304.1:0-3956 GCA_964491835.1 uncultured bacterium | reverse complement strand
TCTACTTTTTCAAGAACTGTATTTACACTTAGCGTTCTGATACACGCAAAGGGACTATTTTTTAGCGAACAGGTTAGACGTTTTGGTGAGTAATAGAAGCAAGGTCTGCAGTGGATATTGGTTTTTACGATTTTATGTTTTGTTTTCCAGGGGTATGCATATAATTCACTTGTTGGACCAGATATTGCAGCGATGTTTAATTTTAAAGCGGATGCTAAATGCATTAGTGCGGTATCGTTAGTTATGAAAATTTTACAGCATTTCATTATATCAATAGTTTTGAATAAATTTTCCGTCTCAACGATATATGCATTATTATTCATAATTTTATTAATGTTTCTTTTAAGTTCTTTTTCTTCTGAACCACCAAATAAAAGAATTTTTGCATTATACTTTCTGATAAGGTTATTGCCAAGAGAAGCGAAATTTTCTGGTAGCCAGCGTTTGTTAATGTGATTTTTTAACGTTGATGAGCCCGGATGAAAACCAATTATTAAGTCATTATCGTTAATTTTGTTTTCTTGTAGCCATTTTATTGCAAATGATGAGTTCCTTTCGGGTAAAGAAATATTGAGTTCTGGAATCTCATTTGTTTCGATTCCAAGAAATTTTAAGAGGCGTACGTTTTCAATAACGTTGTGAATGTTGTCATCTTCTTTGATTTTTTTTGTATGAAGGAAATTAAGATTTTTTATATTCTGGTGGTTATAAAAATGCCCTATTCTTGTCTTTGCTCCAATAAGAAATGATATTACATTATATTCCCATCTATTCATAGGATAGACGTTTATTGAAAAGTTGTATTTTTCTTTTCTTAATTTTTTTATAAAGAGAAGCGATTTAATTGCACCCTCTTTCATAAAATTGAAGTGCATTTTTTTGTTGGCATTTACGTTGAATGCATATATTTGGTTTGCTCCTGGGAACATTGTCAAGACATTGATTTCAGCATCAGGCAGGTTCTCTCTTAACACTTTTAACGCTGGTGTGAACATCAGAGAATCACCAATGCCTGCAAGGGATAAAATCAGAATCTTCATTTAACTAAAGAAGTTATTAATTGAATTTATTCTTATGAATTTTATGAAAAAGGTATTTTTATAATTTTATCGGAAACAATGTTTAAATACATTATTAATTTATTCAGCAGTGTTAAATATTGAAAAATGGGTTCAATTTTGAGGAACGACTAAATACATATTGTCTTTATGAATAACTCGATTTCTCTCAATTCCGTTTTTAATAAAATTAGAGTATTCTTTTTGAAGTTTTGCCAGGTCATAAAATCCTGAAGTAATGGAATCAAGAACACCATCAGCATCTCTGTCTAATGCTTTGATAACTTTTTTCATTGTGAATGCCTCGATGTATATGAATTCATTATATGGATTTTCATTAGCAGTATAATACGTAATTATATTGTAATATTTCATTGAGGTCGAATATTCAAAGTAATAAATATTTTCCTTTTTTTTAAGTTTTCCTTCTTCTAATGCCTTTTGAATTCCGTAATTATAAATTTTTGTATATTCATTAATCTTTTTAGGGTCCCCAACAGCGACTTTATCGATATTCTGGTCCTGCCTAAGGTCAATCGCTATAAAATCTTCTCCGCTGATTTGATTATATGGAGGACCACTTTGAGGAGAATTCACTGAGAGTATTTGATATGTTTTGTCATCCATCACGAATTCAAAATATGAAATACCTTTTTCACCTCTAAAAAGTGAACAGCAGAAAATTACCGAGATTAAAAAAATAAGAATTAAATGATGAAATTTCATAGTTTAATATTAATTTAATTGTATTATTTTATTAATAAATATAATACATATATTTTAATAATCAATTTAAAAACTGTTAAATGTATAAATTTTTTAGTTTGTTATTTTATGAATAATAGATAAATGCAAAAAATACTTGATTATTGGAAAATTAGTTTATATATTTAAAAGTTAATTTAAAGGAATGTTATATGCCTACTTATGAATATATCTGTAATGTATGTGGATATAAATTTGATGAGTTTCAAAGTATTAATGAACCTTCTTTAGAGACCTGTCCGCGTTGTAATGGTAAGGTTAAAAGACTTATAGGACATGGAGGGGGACTTTTATTTAGAGGAAGTGGATTTTACGTCACGGATTATAAAGGGCTTGGTAAAAGTGAGGGAAAGAATGGGGAAGGTTTAGAAGAAAAATTGAAAAAGGACGAAAAAAAATAATTTATTAATATATATAAATAAAATAAAGAGCATATTTCTCAACCTTTTTTTACAATTTTTTCATTCGATTTTTCATTTTAAAACCCATCTAATAATTCATTTCATTGTTTTTTGAAATATTTTTAAATAAAATATTTATATTTTTGTAAACAACATTTTTAAAAAAAAATTTAATTGAAAAATGAACGAAGTAATAAGAAGTAGAGTCGATTTTAAAAAATTGAGACGTTTTTCTCAATCTGCATTGGAAAAGGGTGCTTTGCATACAAAGATAATCTCAACAAAAACAATCATAACCGCTCCCTGGGTAAGATTGAAGTGTCAGTATTTTTGTGAGAATTTTGGGAAAAATGTCATTTGTCCACCTAATGCTCCAAATTATAGCGAAATGAAATCAATTCTTGGTTACTATGAAAGGGCGATTCTTGTTCATGGGAATGATAAATCAACTGTCACAAGAATAGCGTTAGAAACTGAAAAGGAATCTTATCTTTCTGGATTTTACAGAGCTTTTGCTCTTGGAGCGGGTCCTTGCAAACTCTCACCTGACGACGTTATACCAGAAATTATTGAGAATAACAGTAAGAGTCGACCCCTTATGGAAGCTGTGGGTATTGATGTATTTCAAACTGCAAGAAATAATGGATTTAGAATTGAAATACTCTATTCCCCTGATATAAGACCTCATTATTTTTCTTTGGTTCTTATTGAATAAAAAGTATTTTTTGCGATATAAATTAAAATATCTTACTTTTATCGCATAAAATTTTTATTTTATTAGAGCACTGAAAAAGTTTTAAAATAATACAGAATCTTTAAATTCAAATTAATCCAAACTTGAAATAACATAGATTTTAAATGTTATTATGAGGAGTCCCGAAACTTTGGGGTGATGTGATAATCTCTTTTTCAGCAGTCTTTTTATGTTGTTCAATATAATGAAGTTTAATAGGGAGTATATAATATGTTGAATATGTTAAGGTTGGGTTTGTCAGGAATTACAGTAAGCAATCTTAGGAACACAGTAACAGCGAGTAATGTATCAAATATTAATACGATTGGTTATAAGAAAAGAAGAGTTGAATTGTCAGAAGTTAATCTTAGGTCTTCAAAAATACTCAGACAAAATCTTTCAAAGTCGTTTTATTCCCAGACAGTTTCTTCTTTTAACAGAGGCGTAAAAGTTCAGGGGATATCGGTAATTAATACTAAAGGACCGATTTATGAAACATCCAATCAAACCGACCTTGCCATAGATGGTGATGGATATTTTCGGATTGATTTGGGAAATGGAAGAACAGCATATACAAGAAATGGAGCGTTTAAAATTTCTTCAGAAGGGACACTTGTAACGAATGATGGATATAATCTTGAACCTGCAATAACGATTCCTCAAACTGCAAAAAGTATCATTATTAATAATGATGGAACAGTTCAAGCAGAAATTGAAGGAGAAAGCCAGATGGTTAACATAGGTCAAATAATGCTGAGTCGTTTTCCGAATCCTAATGGTTTGAAGGGCATTGGAAGTAATTTGTATGAACGAACTATGGCTTCGGGAGAGCCGGTTATTGGATCCCCAGGAGAAGAAGGTTTTGGAAAAATTTTTCAAGGATACCTTGAAGACTCAAATGTCGATTTAGCACAAGAACAGGTAAATCTAATTATAGATCAGAGAACATTTGAGGCGAACGTTAATATCGTCAAAACAGCAGACCAGATAATGAAAACT
>CAZBIT010000303.1:0-3962 GCA_964491835.1 uncultured bacterium | reverse complement strand
AGCAGGCGTATGGACAAAATTTTCGCAGGTGAATCCCCTATTTAAAATTTTGATTCGTCCAACACTTCGTTCGCACAAACAGTTCGTCTGATCTTTTATGGTCAACAGAATCTGAATTAAAGACTTTGTAGATTGAATACTTTCAATTAGAGTAGGTTTTGGAGCTCTTAATTCTATAAGGTCAGCATGATCTATACCGCTTAATAATCCGTGATAAAAATTTTGTTCACCACACTGAGTACCAATAGATTCGAGCAGTCTCCTGAAACTTGTAATGTAGTCAGTTGGGGCAGCGGCTTTTATCCTATCATCAAAAGCAGAAATATATGCTGTCTGAGTTCCTCCACCAGAGCGTCCAACCATTCCAATCCTTTCAGGGTCAACTTCGCTGCGAGTCAAAAGATAATCAATCGCCCTTATGCCATCCCATGTCCAATATTTTGCTAATGAAGAACCGTATAAAAAACACTGACTGTTCACATACGAATGCTCGGCACTAGGACCACCAATCAATGACGCCTTCTTATCAGGGTCATAATACTGAATTCTCTCTCCCTGACCAATTGGGTCTATTGCAAAAACAATAAATCCCTTTTTCACAAGATTAAGTATCTCTCTTTGATATCCCCTGAATCCATTACTTGTATGTCCACTTACATATATTACTGCAGGACTTTTCCCATAAATTCCATCTGGAATAAACATACATCCAGTAACATAAAAATCGGGTATTGATTCGTAGATTATCTTCTCAAACCTGTAATTATCTTTTTTAACAATCCCTGTAATTTTAGGATTTAATGGGGTTTTTTCCGGAAAAGGTCCAACAATCTTGTTGAGTATTTCCTTTACCTTTTCCTGTCTTTTTAACCAGTCTTCTTTTGTTTTTAACCTTGCAATTTCTTGTTCTCTAATATCAAGGTAACCAAATGCCTGCTTATTAAGATGGTTAATTAACATATTCTCACCATCACTCCATTCAATCCACCGACTTAATACATTTAAATCTTCCTTTTGTGCAAAAATAAAGGAATTTTTGGTGAAAAGAAGAAGTAGGGAAAATAAAATACAACTTAACAAACATGTTTTGATATTTTTAAAAAGTTTCATATTATCCTCCTTAATTTTATGCAAATTGTCAATGCGAAGATTAGAAGAATAACTAAATAACAAAACATATATTTTTGTATGAAGAAATACCAATATAAATCATAAACCCATAAAACACCTACATAATAGAAAAAATACCTGAAAATTTTTTATAACATAATGTCATTACTTTTTATGATTTTCATGGTCCTTTCTTAATAATTAGACCTCAGATTTTTCACCCTTGAATTGTTTAATTTTAAATTGTCCCAAATACATTTTTTAATATAATATGTTATATCTATTTTTCAAAATATTTTATGTGATTAATATGATAAACAAGAGTCACAGAAGTATTTAATGATGCAAAAACAAGATAAAGCAAATTTATAATAACTAAAATATTAATGACCAGAAGGATACGAAATTTTTACATATATTATAATTTAAAGAAAATCATATGATTTGGGTATTTTAATAAATCATATAATTTTACCAGTTCAAAGCAGAAATTATAATATAAAAAGCTGAAAAATACAGAACTAAAATAATAAATCATAATGAAGTAATTAAAAATTAAAGAAAATCAATTAATACTTTAAAAAATGAATGGAAAAATTCAATATAATCTTTTTTCAAATCGGAAACCTCCTGGACTTTATTGAAGGTATTATTGAAAATTGAGTTCTTGTATAAATTTCATAGTTACTTGTTTTATACTCAATTTTTAATTTTATTCTGATAGCAATCCAAGTTTAAGGCACTACCTTTTGAGAATTGAGGTATGATGTATCTGGTAAAAAAATTAATCAAGATATTTTTTTCACACTGCTTCATTAACCATATTAATTTCTTTAAATCTGCAGAGATACGCAAGTTCTTTTGTGATATCTCCGTAACATGTCTGCCGATGCAAACCATCTGACCAGTTTTTCCACAATTTAGTCACATCACCATCCACTTTAACCTTAATTTTAGTACGGCAACCTCTGTCATATTCAAGGGAAACAGGAGTGTCAATAATTTCTCCTGTAAAATATGGCAGAAAATCTGTCCCAATCAATAATGCCTGAGTGACTTTTTGTCCAATGCGCATTTTCGCTTGTATAACAACTCCTTCCTGTCGCTCCATAATAGTACGTATTTTATATGAAGCAGCCGGATTATCAGGACCATCCATTTTTGTAGTCCCGAGACAGTGCGCCAGGTTTATACTGTTGCCAGATTCATCTACAGTAGGATCACTTATAAAACCAGGCTTTCCAACTAATCCCTGAAAGATAATGTGAGTCATGGCAGATTGCATATCGGATTCGCAAATTCCACCCAATCCCATATTATTTAGCCTGCAAAAGCCAAGACACGGGTATGCAGGCAATTTAATGGTTTTATCCCACATAGTACCATAACAATCAACAGTCATAACGGTTGCATCTTCTTCATTTAATAACTTTTCAAAAGCTAATGCCAGTTTGCATGACTTGAATATATCTTCTTTGGTAGGTTCTACAACCCTTTCTGCTTCTTTTATCCACCTATCAGTCTCTGTCCTTGCTTCACTATCATTAATAGAATTATAAACATCAACTACTCGCTTGAGTTCAATTTGTTTAAGTTCTGTTCCAAACTTGTTTTTGATATCTTCAGCATATTTTTCGAACGAGCGAGTTGTAACGTTAAGAATCTTAGCCTCTCTTAAATGATGAATTGTACGAAAAGGTCTTATAGCCACTGCCAGTTGTTTATAATCACTAGAAAGAATGCATTCCATTTTAGCTCCCAACGACTGCTTTTGTAAAGCTCCAAATTGAGCCCATTCATGTCCAGAATATGGAACAGCGAAGACTATTGTAGGCTGACCAACACTAAGAATTTCATTTAGAATGGGCCTTATTCCTATGTTAAAATGAATTGCCAAGATACCATCAACATTTTTTAATCTCATTTTAAGTTTATCGACCTGTTCAGGAGAAGTAACCAACTCATCAATAACAAACTCTACATCATACAATTCCTCTTTTAATTTTGCAAATTCAGATTCATAAAACCTGATTTCATCTTTAAAATTCAAATTAGGTTTAGGCCAAAGACCTTGAGAAGTTCCCATGTAAATCCTTGCAACTTTAACTTTTGTTCTTCTGCAACCTGGGCTAATAAGATTTGATGCTTTATCTATATTTGCACCAAAAGCAGAAATGCTCGAACTACTAAGGCATAGAGTTCCTCCAGCCGCTGCTAGCTGCATAAACTCTCTTCGGTTGATTCTTTTCTTCATGTTTATCTCCAATCTTATATTCCTTGCCTGTATAAAATATATTTAACTTTTAATTAAATAACCATATGTGAACTTAATCAAATGTTAACTCAATAATATAGATAATAATAAAATATTTTCAAATATTATTAATTAAGCACGAATTATCTAACCTGACCTATTCACAAAATTGAAAGCGGGTAAAATTGTCATTTCGATCCCGCTGTAGCGGGAAGAAATCTCAAAAATGAGATGTCTCGACCACGCCCTTCGGGCTTCGCTCGACATGACAATTTGCATTGTGCATAAATTTATGTGAATATAAATGTTGAAAATCCTTTTAAAGAATTTATGAATTATTCAGCCTAAATATAAAATTAATATTAAATAATTTAAAATCAATATAATTATGAAAAAATTCTTATTCCCCTTTTCTCTATTTTGCCTGATTTAGTGCATCTTCGATGTATGAAACTTTGGAGGTAGTTACTGAAATTTGCTGAAGGTATGTTAAATTCTTAAAATAGGATAATTGTTATTATTAAACTTGAATTAAATCAACTTCGCGGGTCCGACTCCAACCACCTCCACTAAGTTATTCATATTATTACATATATAA
>CAZBIT010000302.1:0-3968 GCA_964491835.1 uncultured bacterium | reverse complement strand
AAAAAATAAACATTTTTTTATATGATAGTATGAATTGAATTCAGAATATTATATGCTATGTTAATATATATATTATTACAATGTTTTTTAATATCCCATTTTAATACAAACATTTTGCCTTCTACAAATTCATCTTTCTGGGAAGATACCTCTACCATTTATGCATCTGGACTCTTTCCTTGAGAAAGCATCAATACATACACCACTGCTTCGTTTATGAAAATTAACGAATCTGAAAATCCATTATTTATTCAAGTGAAAATCCTAAGGATAATCTGTTTACTTTATTAAATACTCCGAGGTCTGAGTAAGAATAATCCAATTTGAAATCCATTCCGGAAATATTTTTCTTAAATCCAAATCCTGCTGAGATGCCCTCCAGGTCATAGTTAAATTTATAACCAGCCCGAACTGCCAACATATTTTTCATAAACCAGTACTCAGCTCCAAGATGAATTCTCTCCGTATAGTCACGTGGATGTATAGCGTCAAGGGCAATTACTAAAGAGTTTGGGTGCTCCTCACCCAAAAAGTCCAAAACATCCATAGCAAAGCTTATTACAAATGTAAGAGGCAATTGAAACGCCTCCTGCTCATACTTAAACTGCTCGGAAAAGTTTCGAATGTTCATTCCTAATCTGAAACTCCGAAAACCGGGATAAAATATAGTACCGAAGTCGTATGCAGGACCGGATGCTGTGTTACTGAGGATTTGACCATTGGATAGAAGATTTGAACCCAGTCGCTGGGATGCATATTTGATCTGCCCGCCCACTGTGAACTTGTCAGTCATTGCCCTTGCAAATGCAAAACCTATCGCATATGCTCCAACCTCCAAATTCCCCGTTTCTACAAAGCCCGCTTCAGTAGCCGCAACTCGAGTACCTATTAAATCACCATAACTACAGGTAATAAAACTAAAACCAATATTCCCAATGGTTTCTAAATTTTTCACTAATCCGACAGCATTATAAGAAATGTCGGCTATCCAGTCTGTTCTTGTGACAAAAAAGTCAAAATTAGACTGCATTTTACCTATGCCAGCAGGATTAAAAAACAATGCATTAGCATCATCGCCGACCATCATAAATGCCCCTCCCATAGCTGCACCCCTTGCTCCTACATCAACTTTTAAAAATTGAAGTCCTGTTTGAGCAACTTTCTTTATGAGGGAATGGGATGGCATTACAAAAACCATAGACATAAAAACAAAAGTCAAAAATAAAGTCAATTTTTTCATCTTAATTATACCTCCTTTTAATCCCGGCTTTGTCTATTAGATTTTATCTATTAAGATAGTCAAAGTCGGGTTAATTTTCAAATTTTACCTGACTACAACAAATTTTACCACGTTTCTTTCACCTGTCGGAATTTCAATAAGTGCAATATAAATACCGCTCACGATAACCTGTCCTGTTTTAGTGACTGAAAATTCCTGGGATAAATTTCCCCAGGGTTCATCACCGGAGCCACTGGTATGGTTTAATGTTTTCACCAAATCTCCGCTTTCACTGTATATCTTAATAGTGCAGACAGGAGGCAGATTCAAAAACATAATCTTATCCTGTTCCCCAGTAAACTGCATACCTACGGCAGAAAGATTGAATGGATTTGGGACAACCCTAACAGTTGATAAAGTCTTTGCCACTCTTGTTAAATATGTTTTACGCATGTCTGTTCTATTTAAATATATCGAACTTTCAAGAATTTCCTTTTTGCCATTATAATCAGGTATATTACCTGTTCCGTTATCAAATGCAGTTACATAGTATGCATATCCAATACCGCGCTGGGCTGTTATATCATCGTAACTGTGAGTTAACGGATTTGGCGTACCCGCTCCACAACTAAATATACGGTTATAAATAATGCTATCAGACGTCGGAATAGCCCTGTAAACATTGTATCCGGCAAAATCAGTTGCAGATTCTGATTCTTTACCCCAACTTATCTGTACCCTGTCGGGTCTGGAAGCAACCTCTATCGAAGGGGGAGGTGGTCCAGTCGGAACACTATATTTGTTTTTAACTGCCCATTGAGCATTCATTGCATTTCTTAAAAGTGAATCCCTACCGGTAGCAACCCAGCAGTCCTTAGCCCAGTTATTAATTGCACTCGAGTAACTGTCAGCCTTATAAAGGTCAGGAAATATTTTATATTGAGGAGGCAGATTATCAGTCACACCAAATACACATCCTGGTGGTGGTTGAAGTGTTCCACTTTTCCATGCTTTTGCTATTTCCCATGCTTTTACAGGAGAAATACTTCCCCCTGCTAAAGCCCAGATTATTTTGATTGATTCTCCGGGTTTTAATGTCCAGGGACCACTCGCATTTCCAATAACGTGATGCCAGTACCACCAATCAAAGTCTGTTAGAAGTTTTTTTCCTCGTTCGTCTAATGGTAAATCATGGACTGTCCCCGGATATACACCTTCCATAAGGGGTGTTCCACGGACTACATTATAACCCTTCTGCATCACATCATATATCAACTGAAAATCTATAGGACCATGCGTCTCATCACCTTCGCTGAAAGCGACGTCATCGGGACCTCTTATATAATGTGTGCGTGGTTGAGACAGGTCATCGGTTGCGTCAGTGGGAGATTTTTGAACATAAAGCATAGCCTCCCCACCATACACAGGACCTCTGAGATATCCATTCGCAGTTCTAAGATTGCCAAACCTATCGTAAGCATCATCTTTTGTTCTGGCAGGATAATCATACATTATCCTTAAGGAATCTCCCGGCTTGGCTCCATACCAACTGCCCCATTCTATCATTCCACTATTAGGGAAACACTGCAACTCCCGTAAAAAATATAAATCTTGCAGGGTCTGGTTAGGAAGTTCAATCGTATCGTCACGGTCTATATTTCCTGCATTTGTCAGTGTGAATTCCCATATTGCATAATCATCATGATTCTTCTGACACCAGACCAATACCCTTTGAAGGACATCGACTCCCATCCACAGTCCTATGCGAGATTCAATCATCACATCTGCCGTCCCTAATATTTTATCGGGGGCTACTTCATCTCCATCCTGTGGAAACGGGTCATTCACAACAAATCCATCAACAACAATTGAAGGAGGTTTATATCTAAAATATCTGTGAATCGTTAGATGGTCCTTATCCTCTCTGGCAAACATATTAACCGCCTCGTCGGATATATCATGGCCGCCACCAGCTATTTTAACTGGCCAGAGTATCTTTTGTTCATCAATCCAGTTTTTTGTGCCAAGTTTTGTACTTGCACCGCGAAAGAAATTAAGATATGTAGGAGCAAAATAATAGGAAGCCAGATTGTTGCCTTCTGTTTGACTTTGGTGTCCATTATCATATACCTTAACCCATAAATTCGATATTCTCACCCACTTAAAAGCATCACCAAATGTGGCATTATACGTAAATAGAAAAGATATAAGACATAATGCCACTATTATATTGAAATTTTTTTTCATAATTATTCCCCTTTCTTTATTCAGTTATTCATTTAAAAATCAATTTTTATTCCAAAAAAGACAGTTCTGAGGTCAAGATACGTTAAATAATCTCGGTTAGGCATATCTATATATGGTTTTTCATCACTCTTACGGTCTCCTGGTCTATCATTTCCTGCTATATATCCTGCTGCCTGATACTCTGGACCAGCATACATAGGAAGGTGCAATGATGAATAATACCTATTACTGTCATCACTGTTTTGAAAACCCAAGGAGTTAATCATTTTGTAGTTAAACAGGTTATTAACATCTGCAAAGAGGGAAAGGGTGTATTTCCCATATCGTATTCTTTTACTAAATCTTGCATCAAAAGTATAATTAGCTTTCCACTGCAAATTTTGTTGTAATTTGTAAGTTTGCAGAGGGTCCCAAGTCGTATAACTTCCTGCTCTCCAGTTAAAAGTTGAACTCACGTTAATATTGTCAAAAGGATTAATTCCACCCACTGATGGACCCCAAG
>CAZBIT010000301.1:0-3974 GCA_964491835.1 uncultured bacterium | reverse complement strand
TTACAATAATATTACATTATCTATTTAAATTATATACCAAAATATTTTATTAATAAATTATTTTACATATTTATTATAATATTTTCTAACAGTAAGGAGAAAAAATGAACCCAAAAGAATTAATTGAATTTGCAAAAGAAAAGGGAGTAAAAATAGTTGATTTCAAATTTATGGATATTCCTGGTTTGTGGCAACACTTTTCAATTCTTCTACGGGATTTAAAGGAGGAAGTGTTTGAAGAAGGATTAGGATTCGATGGCTCGAGTATAAGAGGATTCCAGTCAATAGAAGAAAGTGATATGGTTATTATACCTAATTCGGAAGCATTTTTTCTTGACCCGTTTTCAGAAACAAAAACATTGAATATTATATGTAATATAAAAGACCCTGTAACTCTTGAACCATATACCCGTGATTCGAGATTTATTGGGCAGAAAGCGGAAAAGTATCTTAAATCAACGGGAATTGCTGACATTGCATTTTTTGGTCCAGAGGCAGAATTCTATATACTCGATGACATCAGATTTGACCAGACACCCAATTCGGGTTATTATTATATTGACTCTGTTGAAGGTTTTTGGAATTCGGGAAGACAGGAGAATCCTAATTTGGGTTATAAACCACGATACAAAGAAGGTTATTTTCCTGTTCCACCTATGGATAGTTTTCAGGAATTAAGAAACGAGATGATTCTTGCTCTTGAAGAAATTGGAGTTGAAATAGAAGTTCATCATCACGAGGTGGGTACTGCCGGTCAGGCAGAAATTGATATAAAGTTCGATTCGCTTGTTAAAATTGCAGATAAAGTTATGATGTACAAGTATGTAGTGAAAAATCTTGCCAGAAAAAGAGGGAAAACAGTAACATTCATGCCAAAACCGATATTTATGGATAATGGTTCGGGTATGCACACACATCAGAGTTTATGGAAAAATAATAAGAATTTATTTTTTAAAGCAGGTGCTTATGGTGATTTAAGTGAAATTGGTTTATATTATATCGGGGGACTAATAAAGCATAGTTCAACTATTCTTGCTTTTGCGGCGCCTACGACAAACTCATACAGACGACTTGTTCCTGGATTTGAAGCACCGGTGAATTTAATTTATTCCCAGAGAAACAGAAGCGCCTGCATTAGAATACCGATGTATTCAAGAAGCGAAAAGGCAAAAAGAATTGAATATAGACCGCCGGACCCATCCTGTAATCCTTATCTGGCATTTACTGCAATGCTTATGGCTGGGATTGACGGAATTGAAAATAAAATTATGCCACCTGACCCGATTGATAAAGACCTTTATGATTTACCACCGGAGGATAAGGTAAAAGTCAAAACTTTACCTGGAAGTCTTGAAGAAGTTTTGAATGCACTTGAAAATGACAATGAGTTCTTAATGAAGGGGGACGTTTTTACTCCTGACGTTATTGAGACCTGGATAAATTATAAAAGAATAAAAGAGATTGAAGCGATTAAACTCAGACCACATCCTTATGAATTCGCTCTTTATTTTGATATTTGATTAAATGAATATTATGGTAGTCATATACTTCAGGATTAGGATTTATATTATTATCCTCCATTCACCAAATAAATCGCTATGAAAATTCACTCTAATTTTTTATTTTATAATGCAAAAACACATATCTGAGGCATTGTCAATTGTTAATAATATTTAATGGTGATAAGAAATGGAAGATAAATTTGTATTATTTGTTTTGGGTGAAGATAGACCAGGAATAGTTGCAGGCGTTAGCGGCGTACTTTTTAAAAATAAATTCAACATTGAAGATTCAAGCATGACTATTCTTGAATCACATTTCTCAATGATACTTATAATTTCTTCCAAGAAGAAATACCAGATTTCTCTTTTAAAGAAAAAATTCCAAAAAATATCCAATGATTTAAACCTCTATATATCTGTTAAAAGACTTGCATCTATCCCCCAAAAGGCAAGAATTGTTAAAAAGGGTAATCCATATATTGTTACACTAATTGGTTCTGACCGCATCGGAATTGTTCATAAAATAACCAAACTTATAGCCGACAAAAATATAAATATAACGGATGTAAGAACAGAAATAATAGGTGAAGAAAAATCACCGGTATATACAATGATTCTCGAACTTGAAATACCATATAATGTTAACATCGGAAATTTTAAAAATAGTTTACGGAATCTTGGTAAAGAACTGAAAGTTGATATAACATTAAAACCGATTGATATATTGGAACTGTAAATCATGAGCATTTTACCTATTTTTACATACCCTAACCAATTGCTTCGAACCAAATGCAACCCAGTTTCCTCAATTGATGCAAAAACATTGAAACTTATTGATGATATAATAGAGACAATGTATTCATTTCCTGGCTGTATAGGAATTTCCGCACCCCAGGTTGGCAAATTATTTCGGATTATAACTGTCGACGTGTCAAATCATAAAAATGCTCCAATCAATAATCATGGTTTGATTACACTTATAAATCCTGTTATAATCGATAAAAAGGGGAAGACAATATCCCGTGAAGGATGTTTGAGCATTCCGGATTATACTGGTAATGTGGAACGTGTAAATAGAATTAAAGTAAAAGGAAAAGATATAAATGAAAGGCGATCAGAATTTTATTCAGATGGAATCGAGGCAATTGCTATTCAGCATGAAATAGACCATTTAGATGGTATTCTTTTCATCGACAGAATTTCATCCTTAAAAACTGATTTATCTGTTAGAAAGAGTTGTCTTAAACCAAGAGGAAATATATAAAATTATTAATAGAAACAAATAACAGGTTCAATTTTTTTTATTTATTTCTTGACTTGAATATTTTTTTATTGATATTCATATAAATAGAAAAAATAATTTAAGAATTTTATACAATTTTTTAGTTTAATATAGTATTTTAAAAATAGGTATAAATGGGGCTGGTATTTTTAATCCTCAAATTTGTGAAAAAACTTTGAAATTACCTCTTCTCTAATTTTACCATCTAATTCTATAAATCATCAATATATGCATCTTAAGTGGATAATTATTCTCGAATTGGACATCTTGGTTCGGTTTGAGCATAAATGGATACTCATTTTTTATCCGATGTAATTTTTTATCCATTATATTCTCATTTTTGTTAATGTCAAATAAAAAATCATAAAACCAGTAAATTAGAAGAATCCGGAATATTCTCTTTAGAAAATTGATATAGAGAATTTTGGTTAAAATAAAAAATACTTTGAACTTTCAACTCTTTATTATTGTATCTATATTGGAAACTGAAAAAAAAATAAAGAAAATATGACCGTAAAAAATAAAATAAATAAGAACAATATTTAGAAAAAATCAATAAAATGAATTACAAAAAACTTTTTTCAGTAATTGATTTAATAAGTTTTAAGAATATATCAGGCAGGTTAATTTTAATTTTTTTATTAAATTTGATTTTATTGGCCTTTTTACATTTGGGCAACATTTTTGCTCAGGAAACTCGTAATTTGACAATCAGTGAAACTATTGATATTGCACTCAAGAATAATTTTGATTTAAAACGTTCAGAAAATACGCTCGCTACCAGTGAAATATCATATAAACAAGAAAAATATAATTTTTATCCGAGTCTTAATGCATCCACCTCGTCATCACAGAGATATGGACAAGCATTTGACCAGATAGTAGGAAAACTCGGTACAGAACAGACACAGACAATGAGCTTTGGTACATCCGCTAACATAAATATTTTCAATGGATTTAATGATATGGCAAATTTACAAATGGCACGATTTGAGTTGAAAGCAAGCGAGGCAAGTTTAGACCGCACACGGCAGAGCGTAATTCTTGAAACAGTTTCGCAATTTTTACAAATTACTCTCGATAAGGAACTTATTTTAATTCAACAGGAAAATCTTGAATCTCAGAAAAAACTGCTTCAACGGATAGAGGAGTTTTATAAAGTGGGAAATCGTCCTCTTGCTGATTTACTT
>CAZBIT010000300.1:0-3976 GCA_964491835.1 uncultured bacterium | reverse complement strand
ATTAAATAAATTGTTAATTTTCAGATAATATTTCAATCAATAGTTGTTCAATATTGTTATTTATATTATTTATATCGCAATTTTTGGATAATTAAACTCTTAACGAGATTTTTTAAGCTTTTACTAACTTATCTTTGTTCTCATATATTTTCGCAAATACATTAAATATATCATCCACATCGTTTCTTGTACCGGACAATACCCAGTGAAATATCCCAATATCTTCTTTACATCGTTTTGCATTATTTGGACATTCATTTTCTTCACGGTATCTCTTAAGTCGTTCTTTAGAAAAAATCTTTTGAAAAGTTTTTGAATTCAATGCGTTTTCAACGACTGGTTCTTTGTTCAATTCATAAATGCACTGACGAAAGGTTGATATTCCTTCTGATTGTAAGGCTTTTTCAAAGACATCTATCGATACATTGTTAAAGTGTTCTTTCTTATACAAAAAGTCGTATGTATAGTATGTTGCTTTTCCTTGTCCTTCGTGATGTTTCTGAGGAATTATCCCGGGTATATCTTTAAGTTTTGATGTCAGATATTGAGCATTTTCAGTCCTTCGATTAACACGTTCTTGAACGAGGTCCAATTGTGGCAATAATACTGATGCCTCAAATTCATTCATTCTATACTTTGTTGCAGGTATCATCCATCTTCTTCTTTCTGGACTTCCTGTTTCAGCTTCAACTCCAAGAGTATGGAAAGAATTTAATCTGTTCATTATATTATTATCATTGCCAATTGCAGCACCACCTTCTCCACAGCAAATAATTTTACTTGACTGAAAACTAAAACATCCTACGTCACCCATTGAACCGCATTTTCTTCCCTTGTATTCGGTAAAAAGTGATTGACAGGCGTCTTCTACCACTTTTAAATTATGCTTTTTTGCAATCATAATTATTCTATCCATATCAGCAGATAAGCCCGCAATATGAACTGGTTCAATTGCTTTTGTATTGTCGTTTATTTTTTCTTCAATTTTTGTAGGGTCTATTTGAAATGTGTTAGGATCAATATCAACGAACACGGGTAGGGCATTCATAAGAAGAATAGCATTTAAAGAAGAGATAAACGTGTATGGAGGAAGGATGACTTCATCACCAGCATCAACTCCAACAGCGTACATTGCACAGTGGAGTGCCTGGGTTCCTGAACCAGTTGCTACACATCTTTTAGTGCCGGTTGCCTCTGCAAATTTCCTTTCAAAAGTACTTGTCATTCTTGCCCCACCTTCATATCTATACCATTTTCGACTCCTATATGTAGTAAGAAGTGATGTTTCAATAGCTTCGGTGGTTTCAGGCCAAAGAACCCTTTTAGTTATAACGGGTTTACCTCCAAGAAGAGCCAGTGTTGATGCTTCTTTTTTTATGTTTGCTAATGTAGGAATTGCTCCAGATGCAACAGCAGCGACTGTTCCTGCTGATGCTTTGTATAAAAATTCCCTTCGAGTTAAATCTTTTTTCTTCATTTTTGCCTCCTGATTTTATTTTAGACATTTTTTAACTATAAATAATATATTGGTTTAAATAATTAAAAATTTGTTTCATCGTTAACGTTTATGTTTTTAGTAATGATATTAATATAAGTAAAAACAAGTTTCAAACATTACTGGATTTTATAAATATATTAGATTAGTATTAAAAGAATTATCACAATCAAGCGGTTTCTCTTATTATTAGTTTTGGTTCATCAACGATTTTAATGGGTAATATACAAATTAACATTTTTGCATTATTTTTAATTTAAAATAGTCAAAGTCATAATAGATACAACTCGTTTGTGAATAAATAGGACAAGTATAACAACGCTCTTCTAACTCTAACCATAGATATACTCAGTTTGCTATGATTTTATACTCCTTAATATTATATCCTTGCAAACCTAATAAATTTGTTATATTTTGTAATGATATCTGTAACTCCCAGTTTCTTTATAATTTAACTATATATTTTAGGGGATTTTACAGGTGTCTTCTATATAATTCTTATCTACCCACTATTTCCAAAGAGAAAATAAAGAATCTCCAATATGATTACAGATTTAGAAATTTTATTGCGTTCTTCGACCTCATATTTTCTTTTGCCTCTTCGTCTGCTTCCTTCTCATTAAGGGATTCTATCCGTAAAAGCCCCGTAAGATAATCCAGTATTGGTGAATGTGTTCCAAATGCAATTTTCTCTTTTCCGAATTTTTCAATAGAGACTGCCCTGCCTGAGGTATCAATTAGGATATTCGATTTCTTGATTAGTTCTGTTTCTTCATCCGTCAGTTTCCCGCCGTTTGAAACGTTGAGCATCATATATTTCGCATCAGGGACTTCTTTTATGGCAGGGATAACATTTTTTAAATTCCATTCTTTGCTTGTTTCGTTGACCCAGTCAATGTCTATATCCATCCAAGAAGCCTGTCTGCTGTCAACCATACGAATCGTGAAAGCAACGGGTAATCCATAGTCTCGAGCCGTTTTTATTAATTCGATGCAGGATGGATCAGTTATTTCGTAATCATGGTATTTCGGATAAAGGCGGATTCCTTTCATACCAAGTTTTTTAAAACATATGTCAAGGTCATATTTCCAACCTGCATATATGGGATTGATTATCGCAAAGGGTATGAAGCGTTTTATAAATCGTTTATCAGACTGGATTTCTTCGTATAATTCCTCGTTTGCAGACTGGGTGTTTTTGTAAAAGATGCCGTTCATATTCACCACTACCGAAATATCCACTCCGAATTTATTCATTCTTTCAAGAAGTTCTTTGCAGGTATTGTATCTCAGACGTTTAAATGGCCAGTGTCCAAGATTTGCATTTATGTCAACTAACATTTTTCCCTGCCTTTCTTAAAATGTTATTGTAGTTTTCAAAAAATATTTTTCTTTTCTGCTGTTCATTTAGATTCGATGCTAAAACTTTTCCTATACTTTGGTAATAGGCTCCATCAGAACCAAACAGCAACCTATCTTCACCTAACGTTTTTAATGCAAAATCAATCATATATTCTTCATTGTTGCTTCCGCTTGTATCAACCCAAACATTCGGGCTATCTTTAAGCATTTTGCACGAATATTCCCAATCACCTCCACCTCCGATGTGGGCAAATTGGAACATTGCTTCAGGATAGCGGGATGCAATGTCCACGAAATCTTCAGGTATTGAGGTGTTAGGTGGTTGTCCAATATTATATTTCATACGATATCCTCCAACACCAAGCTGGCAATGGGCGTGCATAAGGATTATCATTTTAAGTTTTATAAATTCTTCGATTATTGGATAAAACAACGGGTCGTTAATTTTTACCTGAATATATACTTTAAGTCCTACCATTCCCGCATCGATGCACCTGTCGATTTCCTGAAGCGATTCCTTTTGATAAATAGGATTTATGTAACACTGGCCTATTAAACGGTCAGGATACTGTTTAATGGATTTAATCACCAAATCATTCGATTCCCTGAATTTTTCGGGGCTCGCATCCTTCTCGCTGACAATTGGCCTAGATGCGACTAACTTGTCAATTCCAAGTCTATCGGCAAATTCTATTTGTCTTTCTGGTCCCCCACCATAAAGGTAAACGTGGGTATGTGCATCGATTTTTCGATATTTCATAACTTCCTTCATAATGTCGTAATGAGAATACTTTTCAGATGAACAATTTAATATTTTACCTCCGATGGCAATACCCGCGGTAGCTATTCCGACGTTTTTAAAAAAGTCCCGTCGTTTTATTAATTTTTTCGTATTACTCATATTTGCCTCTGTTGTTTAAAATAATACTTGATAATGTAAACTCTGTTTTTTTATATTTGAGTGTCGCTTGTCATAAGAACCTCCTTATTGTTTGTTTTTGCTTAAGAAAACAATACAAAAGATTTTTTACTTATGCAATCGATTCTCAAGGGATAGGCTCGCCTATCCCTTGAGTTCTTTTATACCAGTAATGTTAACACATAGATAAAATTACAGAC
>CAZBIT010000299.1:0-3984 GCA_964491835.1 uncultured bacterium | reverse complement strand
TATGTGCTTCGGTTAGCATTTCTCTTATAGGTATGTTGTTGGGACATTTTTTTTCACAAGGAGCGTCACAATCAAAACAATAATTGGCTTTTTGTTCTGGAAGTAAATCAGCATATCTTTCCACTGCTTCTTTTTTATATTCAAAGTTTGTGAAATAAACTAAATATCTCTGAATATTTGGAATAGATACACCATAAGGACATGCTTGTGTACATTTGCTACACCACCTGCAGTAATAAGGTTTAACTGATGAGGCGTATTTTTCGATGAGAATTCTGTCATAATACCCGAATTTCTCATCAAGTGCTTTCATGCAGTTATCCACCTCTTCAAATGTAGGCATTCTTATCACAAGATTAGTAATATCTGGATTTGAGAGAACCCATTTAATGGCTGCCCTACGGAATTCCGGAGTTCTTGATTCTTCATATCCTTTTATTTTCTGGTCGTATGCTCCCCCTACTACTTTGATTGCCACAGAACCAACATTTTTCTGTTTTGCTTTTTCAATTAATCCTTTTTCTTCTGGAAATGACATAAAATTATATTTCAGCATAATCATATCAAAGTGACCCGAGTCAATAGCATAGTTCATATAATCCATGAAATCTCCCCCATGACTGCTGACACCGAGTGCTCTAACTTTTCCATCCTTTTTGGCTTGATTTACTGCTTCTATTACATTTTCATTTTTAAGACGTTCAATATGTTTTGTCACCCCATATTTCGGTTGATAGGTACCCACATTATATATAATTACTATATCAACATAATCAGTCTGCATTCTTTTTAAGATATTTTCAATAAATTTCATTGTTTCCTGTTTTGTTGAAGTATGTGAAGTTACCATCAATGAGGCAATTACTACCTTGTTTCTTCTGGGCTTTAATTTTTTCATTCTTTCTTCTTCGCCAGATATATATTCATGCGGAGTGTCAATATAGTTAATACCTCGATCTAAAGCATAGTCCAGAACATTTTCACCCTGCATCTCTAACCTTCCTAAACCGATTTCAGAAACCTTTAATCCTGATTTGCCAAGTATTCTATATCTCATTTCAATATCTTTCGAAGCTAAATTTGTTTCTCTGACCTTAAAATATTTACCTGTATTTATTAAAACACCCGTTCCTAATATACTTGTTCTTTTTAGGAAATTTCTTCTTGTGAATTTTTTATCTTTTTCTTGGGATTTCATGATTTGAATCCTCTAATTTAAATACTGAATCACTCTTTCCTAATGAATTTTAGTTACCATACATCTTTTTAAAGAAATTATAGACATCTACAGCCTGAGTCGCCTCGAACCCATCTTTAGCAGTAGCATCGCTCAATGGGACGTTGACCAAAGGATTGACCAAATCTGTGATACTCCGGAGCTTTTCGGCAAATTTTTCAACATATAAAAACTCGTGGCGAGCCATAACCTCATTATGTCGTCGGTGGAAAATCGCTGTGCGTATGAGATGATAATAAAAAAAGATCATTGCATCACCGTATTCAAAACGTCGATCATCCTCGATGAGTCGTGCCTGCTCAGTTTCATCCTGACACTGCACCAATGCTGCGTCGATCTCTTTTCGAGCAAGACGCATAGCATCCACCATATCAACTATGTCCGGACCATTGTTGATTACGGGATGATATGAATCGTAATGCAAATGATCCAGAGGAAATATCTCCAATGAATCATTTGTTAACCGTCTCCGCATAGAATACCTGTTCTCACCAGCATAATGTTTAAAGGCCTTGAAGTTTGCTGTTGCTTCTTCCAAATGATGATAGAAATTTCTGGTATGTTCGGATGTCGTAGGATAATACCGACAGAAATATTCTTTTAGAAGAGCATCGACATCAGTTTCAGCGTTCCACAAGAGACGAGCGAGGAGATATTGATTTAATGTCCATGTACCCCACAAGTGTGTTGGTGTGTGCATATAATTAAAATGCCGGGTGCCTGTTCGATAGTACCAGGGAATGTCGGTTGCCATTATGCTCGGAAAGAGCACCGGCAGTGACTTGAAACTGCTAACGTTGTAATACTCGCCGATAAAGATAGAACCTTTGTAATGACGGCCAGATCCCATTGTCCATCCCTGGTAATGCTCAAGCAGAAACTGGTTAATCTCGGTGCAGGATGGATCTGCGAGTGTATGAACGTAGCATCGCTCTATAGGGAAGAACGTTACTGAAAAATTTTCATAATCGAAGTCATCGGGCAGGGGACGTTCTGGTGGAGGAAGTGTTTCGTGATAAGCGAGTGAAGCCATCAGTATTTTGCGGTGTAAGCGTCCCTCCTGAATGGCATTCTGTATCTCTTTTTGAATTGCATAAGCGACTTCGAAGAGTCGGTCAGTATAAATCCCTTGCTGCCTGCAATTGCCACACTCGCACCATTTTCCATTATCCAGCATCCACAGGTTAACAATATCTACATTCCTCCATTGTCCATCGATAAGACTTTGAACCATGATCTTTGCAAGTTCTTTAGTGGCATCTTTGTTGGATGTACAATAGTTATCACCAGGACCGCTTAACCGATCGCTTCGTTTACCATTACGCAGACCATACCATTCAGGGTGAGCTTCAAAGTACGTGAGTTTGCCGTCGCCATTTGTGTCACTAGTGTACTCATCTCCGGGAGCATATGGGTCTTTAGGTTTGTTTTCATCTCCTCGAAACTTTGGATGATTGTATGGGTATTCAGCACGAGGATTGAGAAAACTCATCTGTATACCGTGACCCCCTCTCGCCAGTATCATACCGAGCTTTTTACGGAAGTGTGTCTCCTTTCCCGTTTCGTCACAGTAGTTCATCCGGTTGCGTGCCATCCAAAAAAATATGTCGTCGTCGCCACGGTCACTGAGACCTATGAAACCACGAGACAGGAAAGAGGGATTTTCAATTACATTTAGAGCCCGCGGTAGTTCAGATAACTTGCCTGGGGAGACAGTTCCTTTTTCGCCCAGCCCATAAAAGCGAATACCAAATTGCTCCAGATAGGCATAAACACCGTAAAGGGTACCTACCCGGTCTTTGCCCTCAATGATTGTGATGGTCCTGTTATTCTCATAAACAGCTTGGATACAGAACGATTGATCTGTTTTAAGCATAGCGTCTTTGGGCAGATTACGCGAGGCAATGAGTGAATTGGACTGGCGGCTGCCTAATAGAAACACATCACCTTCATTAGGCAGCCTGTCAGGTGAATAGAATTGAATATCGTTTTTAGAAAGTTGTGTGCAGGTCACAAGGAAATGCGAGAGTTCCATGGCAGCGAAACATTCTGTGCAAGCACGATCGTCAGAGAGGTCGGCATCCCACCAATCGACCTTCTCCTCACCTTTAGCTGCTTCTTCTACGCTAGCAAAATAACCCTTATTAACCAGGATAATAACTCGAGTAGCTGCATTACCATCATTTTTACAAAAAAGCAAAAATATCCCCAGGGAAAATACTGCTAAACGCTTTAACATCGAGATATTCCTAAAACTCATTTTCTAAACTCCTAAATTTTTTATTGATTACAATTTAAATTACCTTATAAAAGAATCTACTTTCACTTAACCTAAAATTTTCAACCTTCTGTAATACACTAAATTAGATATTTACCATATCAAAGTTAAATATGACTTTAACTTGGTATTCGTTAAGTATTAAATATAAAATAATAAATTTTTCACCAGGTTCAAGCACTTTTTCGTACTATTTCAATAAATTTTGTCTGTTTCTTTCTGATATTGCATAAAAATAAAAAGAACTGTATGTCGTCAAAACATATTGGACATTTTCCTTTAAAAATTAAGATGTATATTTTATCAAATGGTTTTTTCATAAAATTATTATTTATATTATGAACCTTTCTTAACTTCATTTTTTATTCTTAATTTGTTCTGGTTCTTTCATAATTTGTGTCAAAGGCATCCAAACTTTATCTCTGGGAGCAGTTGCACACGAAAATAATACAATATAAAACTATTGCTA
>CAZBIT010000298.1:0-3993 GCA_964491835.1 uncultured bacterium | reverse complement strand
TTAATATATCCCAAAAATGAAAAAAATTTTGAAATTATAGCTGCTTTACTGAATTCAACTTTAATTTCCTTATATTTGGAATTTCAAAGGACTATAATGGGTCTTGGAGCAATAGAAGCAACAGTTGAAGAAGTTAAACAAATTTTTATTATAAAACCCAATATTTTTAAATATCACATAAGAAATAAATTATTAAAATACTTTAGATTATTATGTAAAAGGGATATCTGTTCCATCTTTGAAGAACTCGGCGCCTACTCTCCCGAAGAGGTCTCCCTCGACAAAGTCAAGCCCGACCGCAGAGAACTGGATAAAATCATTATGGGTGATATTCTTGGACTTACTGATGATGAACAACTTGAAGTTTATAGAGCAGTCGTTGATTTAGTAAAGTCGAGGATAGCAAAAGCAAAAAGTTTTAATAATAATAAAAAATCGAAAAATGAAATAAATATTGATGTTCTTAAAAATGTTATTTTTGATAGAATAAATAATGAGGGGGGAGAGTGAGAACTATTGGAAAATTTTATGAAGATGAAATTCTTTGCCTCCCTAAAAGAAAACTTAAAAAAGTACTTCCAAGAGGTGTTGGTGAAATAAAAATTGATAGGGATTTATTTGGCTGGAAACTCTATGAAGGTAAAGAATATATTGAATGCCGTTCAGAAGAAGAAGCACGATATTTAAAAATATTTCTCGATACTGATGTTGTGTATAAGGTTTATGTTCCCAAAGATGATGAGCATCTTAAAAATATTCTTCCAAAGTTTGAAAAATTGAAAAATAAAATAGATGAAATAATTAATGATGTTCTTTATTCAGTTTTAAACAGAAATATAAATGCAAGGGCAAGGCGTGAAGTTTATAAGGAAATTACAAAAGAAATTACTTAACGACCATTTCAATAAAATATCCGTTCTTTATACCTAAAAAAATTTTTTAGAATATATCTAACCAATGTTTTCAGAAATAAAACGACTTTTTAAGCACTCTATAATATACGGAATTGGGCATTTCTTGACTCGGTTTGTTGGATTTGCTCTTTTACCAATTTATTCCAATTTCCTTACTACAAGCAAGTTTGGTGATTATGCTTTAATTTTTACTTTTTTGGGGTTTGCAAATGTAATATACATTTTAGGGTTCGATTCAAGTTTCTTGAGATATTTTTTGCTTGAAAAAGGGGATAAAGAAAAAAAGCAAATCTTCAGCACCGCTTTTATTTCCCTGTTAATTTCATCTCTTATTTTTTCTGTTATTGTTAATTTGTTTTCTGATTGGTTCTCACAAATATTTTTTCACTCTTCTGAATATTATCACTTTTTTAAATGGTCAAGTGGAATATTGTTTTTTGACACTATAAGTGTTCTTGGATTTTTAGTTCTTCGCGCTGAAGAACGGTCAATCAGTTTTGTTAGTGTTCGACTTATTAATGTTTTTTTAACAATAATATTAAACATATTTTTCGTAATATTTTTGAAATGGAATGTTGAAGGAATAATAATCAGCAATTTCATTGCTTCTTTTGTAACATTCCTCATTTTGATACCAGTAATAACTTCTAATTTTAAATTCACCTTTTCTACGTATTTTTCTAAGGAATTGTTTAGTTTCGGTTTACCATATATCATACCCGGACTTGCACTTATTTCGATGGAACTTATAGGGATTATTTTTATTGAAAATCTTATAGGAAAAGAACAAGCAGGTATATATCGTGCGAGTTATAAACTTGCAATAGCAATCTCAATTATTGTTGCTGCGTATAGGTTTGCTTGGCAACCATTTTTTCTTTCCATAGCAAAAAATGAACATGCAAAAGAAATTTATTCCAGAGTTTTAACATATTTTTTACTTTTTATCTCCTGGTTTTATTTATTTATATCTTTATTTGTAATAGACCTTGTTCATATAAAGATTGGTGGATACAGTTTTTTGGGTTCTGAGTATTGGGGGGGTGTAAAAATTGTCCCTGTTGTGATGCTATCTTATATTTTTTATGGATTGTATGTTAATTTTATTGTTGGTATTTATATAGAAAAAAAGTCAATCTACCTTCCATATATAACAGGCATATCTGCTCTTGTGAATATCGTTTTAAATTTTATTCTTATTCCGCCGAATGGTATTATGGGTGCCGCTATTTCGAGTGCGGTCTCATATTTTGTTATGGCAATGCTATTATTTTTTATCGCTAAAAAATATTATCCAATTACTTATGAATACGTGAGAATAATTAAAATTGTATTAATAACTGGTTTGTGTTTTTTTATTGGCTATTGGGGATACGAACCTTTTCAGCCGTATCTGAAAATAATTGTATTTTTACTATTTCCGTTTTTACTGAGGATTATTGGATTTTTTAATAAAGAAGAGATAAAAAAACTCAAAGAGATGTATTTACTTTTTCAAAAAAAGTAAATTTTTTACTGTGAAGTAAAACAAGACCAATTAAAAGAGTTATTGTCCCAAATGTCACACAAGAATACGACTCCATAAAATCCGATGGGTCTCTCCCCATAACTCCTTCCACAGTAAGTGTATTAAGGACAAAAGATGTTATTAGTATGATTAATGCTAATTTTCTATATCGAAATGTTTTAAATTCTAATAGAAAATAGAGATAAAAAAAATGTGGTATTAAGAGTATGACAAAATGTGCTTTTCTTGACACTGGAGAAAATAAAAGCATAAGTACAATAACCATTGAGTATTCGAGTAATATATTAGCATCATCTCGTTTAATTTTTTTTCTAAAAATAAAAGCAAAAATTATGGAAATTATTCCGAATATTGTATAAATAACTTTTTTTATTTGATATTCACTTAAATTTGCTATGTTGATTTTCATATTGTTCCAAAGTGGGACTGGGCTTAAAAAGTGAATGATTGTGTTATATAATGATTGGTTCAAATGAGTCGAGTCATATATATTTTGAACTATGTCTTTATATTGAATCAAAGCATCGATGTTTCCTGTGAATCCCAAAGATAAAGAAGGAATTAAGAGAAAAAATATCAACGATGATAAAGTATAAAAAGATAACTTAAATTCACGTTTGAAAACAAAATATAATAAAAGAAAAATAGGTGTAACTTTTATAACTATTGCCGATGCTAAAAATATTCCTGCCAGAAAATCTTTTCTAAGTGTGAAAAAATATAAGGTCAAAACGCACAAAAAGAGTATAACGATATTAATTTGTCCGAGATTTGAGTTATCCATAAAGAATCGAAGCGTGAAAAATATTGAAAAAAAACTTAATGTAAATATATTTATATTCTTTTGGCCTATTGTATTGAGTAAAAGTTTAAATGAGAGATAAATTAAAAATATATTTAAGAAGAACAAAATCACTTTTACGATATAGGAAGGTATGAGAGTTAATGGAATCAAAATAAATGCAAGTAAAGGTGGGTAAATGTAAGCAACGACTTCTTGAACATAAAGAGGTTCGTTTTCGATTATGCGTTTGCTTGCTCTAAGGTATGATTCAAGGTCTCCACCCTGTATTATCGCTACTATTAACTGCCATATAATTAGAATTATAAGTAATATATATAAAATAGTTTTTTTATGGTTCCTCATAAAATTTATTATAAATTATAAATTAATGAAATTCAAGGAATAAATATTGTATTTTGAAATTTAATTGTTGAAGTTATAGTATTTTAGAGTTATATATAGGTAAAATAAATGGTTAGATATATAATGATAAATAATATTTTTAAAATTGCGTTTTTTTTACTTCTATCATCCGTATAATTTAGTCAATATTTGTGATGTAAGATGTGGAGGAACTTCCCTTACGATTTTGTTATTTTCAACATTTATAATTTGCTTTTTTACATCACCATTGATAACAAATCGGATTTTTGTCTTAAATAATATAGAATCTGAAATTTGAGTATTGTTTATTGCACCAACAGCCATTTTTTTCCCTCCTTGGAGTAATTATAATCTTAGTATTTCTATTATTATTATCGGCGAGA
>CAZBIT010000297.1:0-3994 GCA_964491835.1 uncultured bacterium | reverse complement strand
AATAACAGAAAGAATCAAAGATTTTACTAATCTACATCATTCATACCTTATCAGGCACAGCATAAGGATAACGGTATTCACGTTTAAGATAAGAATTTGCGTCTTCATCGTTGACGAATCTTTCAGAATATGGATTAAAGATGAGCGTTCTTTTTAATCTACACGCTATATTCCCTAAATGACATAGTGAAGTTGACATATGACCTTCTAAGATATCAGCATTAAGTTCCTGCCATTTTCTTGACTTTACACAATCAATGAAGTTCTTCCAGTGCTCTCCTCCTTCCTCTCCCTTAAGGTTCAATGGGTCTCCCTTCGGACCTTTTCTTGGGAAGTTAGAACCTTTATTTTCTTTATACTGAGAAAAACCGTCCGGTCTCAAAGCAATTTCACTTAAATACGTCTGGTAATCTCCATCCGAAGTCATCCATCCTTTTGAACCGTAGAAAAGATTTCCTATATCAACATTCGCTTCTTTATTCGTGAAAAGTCCTCTCACCTCAAATTGCAAGACCTTTCCATCTTCATACTCAAAAGTAACGTGTTGCACATTTGGCGTCTCCTGGTCAGAATCCCAGACATAATAATTTCCAAATCCTTGAATTCTTACTGGATGAACACGTTTATTCAAACCCCACCGTGCTTTATCCATTTCGTGAATGCCCTGGTTTCCCATATCTGTAGTTCCAGTATCCCAGAACCAGTGCCAGTTGTAATGAAACCTATTCTCATTAAACGGACGATATGAAGCAGGTCCAAGAAAGATATCCCAGTTGACCCCATTGGGTATTAGACTGTCTTTTTTGTGCCCTATACTTGCTCGCGGTTTATAACAAAGACCTTTTGCCATATAAATATCACCCAAATTCCCATCGTGAAGATAATTCATAGCAGCCATAATGGAAGGGTCACTTCTGCTCTGCGTTCCCGCTTGAACGATGCGGTTATATTTTCTTGCCGCCTGAACCGCTTTCCTTCCTTCATCCACTGTATAGGAAACCGGTTTTTCAACATATACGTCTTTCCCTGCCTGACAAGCCCAAATCGTTTGTAACGCATGCCAATGATCGGGAGTTGCAATTGAAACTGCATCCACTTCTTTATCGTTAAGCAAGTCACGAAAATCAACTACTGTCCTTGGTTTTTTACCTTTGAGTTTTTCTACTTCAGCAACACGTGCAGGGAATAATCTTTCATCAATATCACAGAGAGCAACGATATTAACATCAGGCAAAGCGGCAAAACTTCTAATATGTGCCTGCCCTCTACCATTGATTCCAACCACCGCAAGATTTACTGTTTCATTTGGGCTGTTCTTTGCCCAGGATTTTTTTACCGCAGGAGCACTTATTACCATACCTGCTGCCGCTACTGCGGACTTTTTTAAAAATCCACGACGGTCTATTGATTCCATATTCCCTCCTATTTTTTTATAACTGTTAGGGTAGGTTTACCCACCCTTTATTTCTTCGGGTGGATAAATCCGCCCCTACACATCTATATTTTTTATAAAATTTATTCTGCTGACAAAGGTGTTTTAAAATATCTGTAAGGACGGATTTATCCGTCATATTCATTTTATTATTTTATTGTTTAGTAGTTTTTATAAAACTTTTTAAATTAAGTTATTTAAGAATATCATCTATTTAAAATACTTTTTCATAAAACTCTCCATCTGTTTACAAGTCGGTTCAAAATACGGCGGATGCAATACGTAACCATGTTCACCCCCAGGAGTAATAATAAATTCAACCGGAACTCCTGCTTGCTCCAATTTTTCTTTGAACATAACCGACTGCTGAATAGAAACAACACTGTCCCCAGTGCTGTGAAAAAGCATAAACGGCGGGTCTGATTTATCAATATATGTTATCGGAGAAGCCATTTTGTACTTTTCCGGAACTTCATTATAACTTCCTCCGATAAATTCCTCCAATACATTATTCACCACTTTTTTAGACAATTTTTCTTTGCCTAAACCGACTACATCAAAAACTCCATAAACAGGAAATACAAGATTAGCTTTACTTGAGTAATTATTATTTCCGCCGTTTCCTTCAAGTTCTTTAACTCCCCAAGAAGTTCCTACAAGAGCTGCAAGATGACCTCCGGCCGATTCGCCAAAAACAGCTATCTTATTAGCATCTATATTGTATTCCACTGCATTTGCCCTCATCCATCTCACTGCACATTTGCAGTCCTCCACTGCTGCAGGAAACTTTGCTTCCCCCGACAATCTGTAATCTATAGATATCGCAACATACCCCTTATCCGCAAAGTAGTATCCCCATTCCCTCAGATATTCCTTATAAAGCCCCCTCCATGCACCTCCATGTATAAAAATTATCCCTATATATGGTGGCTTGCCTTTCTTTGGAAGAAAAAGGTCTAACTTTAAATCTTTCTCTCCTCCCTTCCCATAAACCATATCTGTTATTAATTCGGCATTCTTGTACTTTGAATAATCTCCCTTTTCACCTATCTTCTCAGTTTTCGTCTTCTCCTGAGAAAATAAAATACCAGTTAAATATAATAGAAATATTAACAACAATATTTTTATATTATCTTTCATTTTCATTATTCTTTTAGATTATTAACATTTATAGTAATTTTTTCAAAAGCATTTCCAACCATATTTATTTTTTCAGCATCTTTGCTTATCTGTATTCCGATTTTTTGATTACCAGATTCCGAGTTTATAAATTTCGTATTTTCAATAGTAATATCTTTTGTTTTCCATCTTACGTCTATGCCTATACCTTCTTTATTTTCTCCATTATCCCGAATAATACAGTTTTTGATTAGGTTGCGATTTCCGCCGAAGAATTCATCATCGCCGTCTTTTCTAAATAGAATGCCGATTTCCTTATTTTTTTCAATTATGCAGTTTTGAATAATATTATCCGTATCTCTGTGGCCAATACTTATTCCATATCTGATGTTTTCTGACAATACACAATTGTCAACAAAACCGTCCGAAACGCTCCAGCAGAAATATATTCCCTGACTATTACCCTTAGAGAGACAATTTATTATAACAGGACGCTGTGCACCGCTTCCGGGATGAAAACCAAGGTCTGTGTTATTCAGAGCTTTACAATTTTCAAAGTGAATATCATCGCATGCCTGCCAGCTAAAACCGTCTCCGTTGTAATTTTCTGCAGTTACGTTTTTAAAATTCCAATTTTTGCAATGCTGTATGAATAACGCTCCTGAAAAGTTGCCGTTTATATTTTCGTTTTGGTCTTTATTACCATCGAGGACGATATTTTCAACATTTACGTTATCAACATTTTCTGCTGTTATAATTGGAAAGATTGTAGCGGCTGTACACTCTTTTTTAAGATGAAAGTCCTTACCGGTAATTTTATCAAAGTAGATAATACTGCCATCTATTTTGGTAACAGTACCTTTCATAACATCTATAGCCCAGGATTGTTTAGCCGTTGTGCGGAGCATTATTCCTCCACCAAGTATAAATCCGGATGGGTCTTTAACCTGAACGCCGTATTCAAACCAATCGATATTCCTGATAACAGGAGTAACAAAACAAGCAGATTTTTTAAGTATTGTATTTTCACCGGAACCTTTAATTACGATATTTGGGTGAAGATAGATTGCATTTTTAATATCATAAACGCCGGGAAGGATATGAAGAGTACCTCCCCCAAGCCTGTTCAAATATTCTATACCTGCCTGAATAATCTTGTCATCGTTTCCGATTATGTCTCCTTCAGTTTGCCCAACTGTCAATGTGAGATGATATAATGTCCTCATCGGACGGTTGGTTTCCTGTACCGAAAGTGATTTAACCTTTTCGCGTTCTTCCCAATAATTCTGGGCAAAAGAAGATATGTAGGTTATGCAAAATGCAATAATAATGCTTGATATTAGTGCAAACTTTTTCATATAATTATACCTTTTTCGTTCGAGCCAAGATTTTCTGACTTTGTATATTATAGATACCGATGAAAAAAGAAAATTTTTAAATATT
>CAZBIT010000296.1:0-3994 GCA_964491835.1 uncultured bacterium | reverse complement strand
TCTCATTTTCTTGCGAAAAACTTAAAGACGGAACATTGAGCAATAAAAAGCTAAATAATACTATTATTTTTTTAGAACCATTTAAAATATCCATTGTTTACCTCCTTAAAAATTATTGCAGGGGTAGATTTATCCCCCATATTCATTTTAGGGGTGAACAAGTGGGGCGAACGACCGTTCGCCTCTATACATTTATATTTTCATATTTTTTTTCATAGAATTTTTAACTTTACCATTTTATATATAAGACAGATTACCTAAGGACATTAAATTGTAATAATATTTTATTATCTATATTATTATTGATAAAATCAAGACGAAAAATATTTAAATAATCACTTATACCAATTCCAGTTTCATAATAGATACCATCCGTAGTTAATGATGGCACGTTTAAATTTAACGCTAATTTTTTACTTTCACCTGATAATTCACTCCATCCTGCACCAGAAAAGAAAATTATTTTCATCATCGAAAATAGATGATTTTTAAATCCTATATTTTTTAAAACTTTTCCATTTAGATGATATTCAAAAACACCATCAAAAAATCTATCGCCAGTAAAATATTTATAATCAATCCCTCTCAAATTTCCAGTGTAATTTCCAAAAACCTTCCCACCAAAATCGAACCATTTTTGAGTAGCAACTGCGCCATTTGCAAAACCACTCTCAAAATTAAAAAATAATCTACTATAATATGTAGTCCTGTAATTATAATTAAATTTAAAATTATACAGAGTGTAAGAAAAATCGCTCTTTAAAAATTGCTCATCTGTGTATCTAATAGAAGATTCAACATTCAATCTATAGGTTTTGTACTTAAAAGACAATTCTAATCCATTATATAAGCCCTCCATAATTTCGGGATTAAACCTGAATGGTTCTTTTCTTCTGAAAATGCTGAAGTTTGTATTTGCCAAAACTTGTTTTTCGTCTTGCGAAACAAAAGAAACAATCGCTCCCATATTTTCAAGAAATTTATGTCCTAATCCAATAGATAAACCTCTTTTACTATAAAAATCGCGGTAATCAGTTTTAAATACTAAAGAAGAAAAGGTATTTTTAACATTAGAAATAGTTTCAACATCTTCTTCAAATCCTAATTTATCAAAAAATTTTGAATCGATAAAAAATTTTCCTTTTTTACCAAATAATTTTAGTAAAATAATTTCCCATTTAAATTTTTCGTCTTCCAAGCCATATCCTGCCTCAAATGACGAAGCAAAGGTTTTTAAAAAAGCAGGGGCAAACTTATATTTATACCCGATGTTTAATCCTTCGACACGGTTGAATTGGAAAAAACTCGACGCCTTAACACCATATTGATAGACCTTGCCTCCTTTTTTCCTTAGACCTTCTTTTGCCGATTTTTCTGCAATCTTAGGAAGGTCATCCAATTCATCGAACAACTTCAATGAACGGACTTTAT
Source organism: uncultured bacterium (assembly GCA_964491835.1). Lineage (GTDB taxonomy): Bacteria > SM23-31 > SM23-31 > JAUVVT01 > JAUVVT01 > CAZBIT01. Next base: position 2,563 of record CAZBIT010000296.1, on the reverse strand, counting down.
TCTCCACCTTTTCAATTATCTTTTCTTCCTCTTCTTTTGATAATTTGTCAGGATATTCAGGATAACTTAATATAGAATCTTGTTTTTGATAATCAATAGAATAATTAACTTTTTTAGATGGTTTAATGGATTCGAACTTTGGGATATTTATAACGTAAGAATCAAACTCTACTATTCTATGCACTCTAATTTTAAAACCCATTATGGAAACAAAAAATTCTTCTTCCATAATTTCCGGAAGCCAAAAAGAAGAATAAAAAAAACTTTTTTTAATATTAATTCTATGTTCCTCATCCGTTGCAAATCTGAACTGTTTTGGATTTCCTTTTTTACTAATTTCAAATGTGAGTTTTGCAGCATCATTATAAACAAAATCTGAACCGACAATCCACAAATTCATTTTATCGAGTATAAACGTTCCCTCAACCGCCGGGACATCTATAAATTTTGGTATAACTCTAATTTCAATCACGTCCATCACACCTGATTTCACTGAGCCAATCAATTCGTAATCATAATACTGGTCAGCACCAATGGCAAATGGATAAAATGGCTTTTTAAACTCAGAATTCTTGCGTTTTACAAGTATATCATAATCAAACATAAAAGGATTGGGAAGTGATAGTTCTTTTAAAATTGATTGTGCCAATGATGAATCTTTTCCTGAAACAACCTTTCTTAAAGCATATACATTCAATCTCACACTGTCGGTTTTTCCCCAGTATCCATCAGCAAAATATTCTTCAAAGACCGGAACAAGATTTACATCAAGGGGAGAAAAACCAAAATAAATAAACGTTTTAGAATGAACCTTAAATTGAAGATTATCGATATTATTATAAATTGCATTATTAACATCCTGAGCTTTCTTCACAATTTCTGTTAGTTCATTAACATTTGAAAATGTAAAATCACTATAAATAAAAAAGATAATTATAAACAACAATATTTTGTAAAAAACCTTCCGCATAATTATGATATTATTTCTGGTTTAAAAATATTCCAAACAATTTTATATATGCTTTAATTTTTATACAATATATTAAACACAAAATAAATAATCCATATTTTTATTAAAGGAAGCCAGAGGAGAAAAAGCAGAAAATTTGTGTATTAAATTAAGAAATGATTTTAGTGATTGTGAAGCTATTTTTTGACTTTTTATCAATAATCTTAATAACAAATATACTGCATAAAAAGCCAATAACGCTCCCAACTACGGGAAACAAAACGTTATAACTTTTAAAAAGGTCGGAAATATAATATCCAGCCAGAGCACCCAAAAAAATAACCAAAAGTGGGAATATGAATAATACGAAAGCATAACCACTCAACGTTCTATCCCTAATGGAAATTTCTACAATCTGTCCAATCTTTGCATTAATTTCATTATTAGCAATTATAAGAGGTTCTTTTTTAGATGAATCTAAAAAACCACCCTTAAGAGAGCATCCTCCACACCCTTCAGGACAGCCATCAGGATTTTTAATACATATAGACGCATTTTTGCCAGATATTGAAACAATTGCACCGTATTTTTTTACCTTTTCCATAATAAAAAATTTTATGTTAAATAATTTACCCTATATATATAAACAAAACAATAAAAAATAAAGTTTCACTAAAACTAAATGTTCATTTTGCTTATTTCCTTTGCAATGATGGTTGAAACGGTATCGATTACATCATCATTTTTAAGGAAAGATAAACTTTTTTTGTCTTCAGGAATTGGTTTTCCACATCCACCGCAGTTTTGACATTGAATTGCTTCACTTGGGACACCAAGTTCTTTTGCAATTGCGATTACTCGATTCAACTGCTCTGGTCTTAAAGTTTTAATTGAGCCAAGTTGTCTTGCAATAAACGTAATTTTCGCAGTATGTTCAATCTTCTCAAGTTTATAATAAGCAGACCATACATCCTTACCAACTGTAAGAGAACCGTGTCTATCAAGTATTAATGCATCATTTGTTTTTATTAAATCCCTGATAACATTTGGTCCTTCCTCAGTAGTAGGAGTTGCGTATTTTGTTGTTGGTATAGTCCCTAAATATAGAATAACTTCCGGAAGTAAACAATGAGCAAGAGAAACACCTGCCAAACTGAAAGCGGTTGCTAACGGGGGATGTGCGTGTATAACTGCACCGATGTCGGGTCTTTGACGATATGCCTCCATATGTATGCGTATTTCCGAAGATGGCTTATGCCTCCCTTCAATTTTTTTCCCGTCTTTATCACAAACAATTAAATCCCTTTCAGTTAAATCGCCCTTACAAAATCCGGATGGAGTAATAAGAATTCTATTATTATCAAGTTTAATCGATACATTTCCATCGTATGCTAATGTATATTCATTCTGATAAAGTTTTTTACAAACCTTTATCATTTCAATTCTTGCTTCTCTTTCAACCATAATTCACCTTTCGTTTGCGAAAAATTCTTTTAAAAACGTAAATTAATAAAGATAGATTATTAGTTCACGGTTTACTTTTTTCATACGAAATTAAATCAACAATGGCAGTAATAGTGCTATGAACGGGAGCCATTTCATTTCTTACTGCTA
>CAZBIT010000295.1:1753-3995 GCA_964491835.1 uncultured bacterium | reverse complement strand
CATCTCAATATGTGACGATTGTCTTGGTGAACTTTTTGACTCTTCTAATAGAAGATACAAATATCCATTCATTACCTGCACCAATTGCGGTCCAAGATTTACGATAATTTCTGATATACCTTATGACAGAATTAATAATGCTATGAATGTGTTTCAGATGTGTGATGTTTGCATAAGTGAATATGAAAATCCAAGTGACCGCAGATTTCACTCACAAACAAATTCCTGCTTTGTGTGTGGTCCAGAAATTTTACTTGTTAATTCGTCCGGGAAGATAATCGAAAAAGAGAAAGCGATTGAATTGACGATTGAATTTTTAAAACAAGGGAAGATTATTGCGGTTAAAGGATTGGGTGGATTTCATCTTTTATGCGATGCTACTAACGATGAGGCAGTGATTAATTTAAGGAAAAGAAAACTGAGGGAGGAAAAACCTTTTGCAATTTTGTCTGACAACGTGGATGTCATTTCTGAATTTGCATATATTTCAGAAGAAGAAATAAAACTTTTAAGTTCTCGTCAAAAGCCCATTGTCCTATTGGAGAAAAAGGAGGAAAATTTTATTTCTAAATATACTGCTCCACATAACGATTATTTCGGTGTGATGCTTCCATATACGCCACTTCATTACCTAATTATTCGGAACAATTTCAAAGCACTTATCGATACAAGTGGTAATGTGAGAGATGAACCCATTGCAATTGATAGTAATGAAGTTTTGGATAAATTATCTTCGGTAGCAGATTATTTTTTAATTCATAACAGGGAAATTTATAATAGATGTGATGATTCCGTATTTATGGTATTTGACAAAGATACATATCCTATAAGAAGGTCAAGGGGATATGTTCCTTTTCCCGTAAGATTAAATAAAAATTTTCCAACAGTTCTTGGGTGTGGAGGTGGATTGAAGAACACATTTTGTTTTCTTAAAGGTGAGGAAGCATTTTTAAGTCAGCATATTGGAGACATTGAAAATCTTCAGACATACGAATTTTATTGTAAATCGATTGAATATTATAAAAAAGTGCTAAAACTTGAACCAGAAATAATTGCGTATGACCTTCATCCTCGCTATTTAAGTACTCAGTATGCAATGGAAATTAAAGATATAAAAAAGTTAAGTGTTCAACATCATCACGCTCACATTGCAAGTTGTATGGCAGAGAACGGGTATTATGAAAAGGTGATAGGTCTGGCACTTGATGGGACTGGATATGGAACAGATGGCAGTGTTTGGGGGGGAGAAGTTTTGATTGCTGATTATTTAGGTTTTGAAAGAATTGCCCATTTTGATTATACCCCTATGCCAGGAGGTGAAAAAGCAATTAAAGAACCCTGGAGAATGGGATTAAGTTATCTTTATAAAATTTTTGGTGAGGAAGTGTGGAATGTTCCTGTCAGATTTATTAAAGAAATTGATAGAAAAATAAGCGGATTATTGATTAAAATGATTAGTGAAAATGTTAATTGTCCGATGACTTCAAGTTTAGGGAGATTGTTTGATGGTGTTTCTTCAATTATTGGTATTAGAAATATTGCAAATTATGAAGGACAAGCAGCAATTGAACTTGAAAATTCTATTAATATATATGATGGAGTGGATGCTTATCATTTCGCAATAAAAAATGTTGATGGGAAATATTTAATTTTGCTTGATGAAATTTTTAGAGGAGTAGTTGATAGTTTGATACAGGATGTAAGTAATGGAATTATAAGTTATCGCTTTCATAAAACGATTGTCGATATTTTTGTTGAGGTTTCAGAAATGATTAGAAGAGATAGTGGCATAAATACAATTGCTTTGAGTGGTGGGTGTTTTCAAAATATGTTTCTTTTAAAAAATCTAAAATATTCTTTGATTGAACGCGGTTTTAATGTAATTCATCATAGAAAAGTTCCAACAAATGATGGAGGAATTTCTCTGGGACAGGCAGTTATAGCAGGTTCTTTATTTGAGAATTTGTAAGAAAATTTTAAGGAGAATATATGTGTATTGCGGTTCCGATGAAGGTGTTAAAAGTTGATGGTGATTTTGGTGACGCTGAATTGGGTGGAATTATAAAAGAGGTCTCTCTTGTTTTAATTGATGATGTTAAAGTTGGTGATTATGTATTGGTTCACGCAGGTTATGCTATACAAAAAATTGATGAAAATGAAGCACTTGAAACAATTTCCTTTTTGAAGAAATTGGATAAAAAAGATTAAATAATCACTTTATATGAAATATATTGATGAGTTT
>CAZBIT010000295.1:0-1653 GCA_964491835.1 uncultured bacterium | reverse complement strand
ATTTTACAAATGAGATTAGAAAAAAGTCAAAAGATAGAGAAATTACTCTGATGGAGGTTTGCGGAACTCATACGATGTCTATATATAAATATGGTATAAAAAGAATGCTTCCTGAAAATGTAAGGTTGTTGTCAGGACCCGGTTGTCCTGTTTGTGTTACGGATGATAGTTATATTGACAAAGCAATTGAATTGTCGCTAAATAGAGACGTTATTATTACCACGTTTGGCGATATGATGCGAGTTCCGGGTTCTAAAACAAGTTTGGAAAAACAGAAGGCAGATGGTAGCGATATTCGGGTTGTTTACTCTGTATCGGATGCTTTGAAGATTGCAATTGAGAACCAATCGAAAAAGGTTATGTTTCTGGGAGTTGGATTTGAGACGACTTCACCCACCATTGCTTCTGCTATTATTTTTGCTCAAAAGAATAACATTAAAAATTTTTATGTAATGAGTGCTCATAAACTTATACCGCCTGCGATGGAGGCACTTGTTAAGGGTGGAAAAGTTAATGTAAATGGTTTTATCTGTCCTGCTCACGTTAGCACAATTATTGGGTCTTTACCTTACAAATTTTTAACGGAACGATATAATATTCCTTGTGTTATAGGAGGTTTTGAGCCCACCGATATTCTTCATTCATTATATTTGCTTGTAAAACAAATAATGGAAAATCGCTCCGAAGTAGAAATTCAATATACGAGGGCAGTTAAAGTTGAGGGAAATAAAAAGGCACTTTCAATTATGAATGACGTGTTTAGTGTTAATGATGCTGATTGGAGAGGAATAGGCAATATAGATAATAGTGGTTTAAAGATTAAAAAAGATTTTAAGGAATTTGATGTAGATTTTGTATTTCCTATAAAATTGAAACCTGCTAAAAAGGTTAGTGGGTGTATATGTGGCAATGTGTTACAAGGAATAAATACGCCAGAAGAATGTAAATTATTCAGAAGAGTTTGCACGCCAGAGAATCCTATCGGTCCTTGTATGGTATCAAGCGAAGGCACTTGCTCTGCATATTATAAATATACGTAGACATAAAAGTTTGAAAAATGACACGGCAAAAAGTGGATTCCCGATTTCTCGGGAATGACATTAATTTTTATAAGTCAATATTTTATAATATAGTTTATTAATAAAAATTCAAATTAAGTTTGTTATTTTTCAGTTTTTGTCGTGTTATCTTGAAAAATATTTCCTGAATAACAGCCAAAAAAAATCGGATTCAAATTAAAATTGAAATTTATTTTTAAGGTTTAATTTTATGAAAAATGAGAGAGTTTTATTGGGACACGGGAGTGGAGGTAAACTCACTTATGATTTGATAAATTCTTATTTTTTACCGCATTTGAAAAACAACATTCTTGAATGTCTTGACGATTCCGCTGTTTTTAGATTTAAAGATTTTTTATTTGCATTTACTACAGATTCTTACGTCATCGACCCTATCTTTTTTCCGGGAGGTGATATTGGTAAACTTGCGGTCTGTGGAACCATTAATGACATCTGTATGAGTGGTGCAGAGCCATTATATTTAAGTTGTGGATTTATAATTGAAGAGGGTTTCCTGCTTGGTGATTTAGAAAGAATCGTTATTTCGATGAAAAAAGTAGTGGAGGAAACGGGTATAAAAATCATTGCAGGTGAT
>CAZBIT010000294.1:0-4001 GCA_964491835.1 uncultured bacterium | reverse complement strand
CTTGAAATTCTCCCCACAAAAACCATTTCTTATAAAAATGTTAAACTACGTGAGTTTGATATTGATGCTACCCTTAAAAGAAATCCCAAACTTATTTTAGTTGACGAATTAGCGCATACAAATGCTTTTGGCTCGCGACATCCAAAACGATGGCAAGACGTAGAAGAGCTTCTTGATCAAGGCATTGATGTATATACCACTTTAAATGTTCAGCATTGTGAGAGCGTTAATGACATCGTGGCTCAAGTGACAGGAATTGTAGTGCGAGAAACGGTTCCCGATACGTTTGTTGAACAGGCATCCGAAATAGAGCTCGTAGACCTTCCTTCTGAAGAGCTTCTCAAACGGTTGAAAGAAGGGAAAGTTTATCTGGGTGAACAGGCAGAGCGGGCAGCAGAACATTTCTTTCAACCAGGGAATTTAATCGCATTACGTCAACTGGCATTACGTTATATGGAGCGTAATGTTGATACTAAATTGATGTCTTATAAAAAGGAGCATGCTGTTTCAAGGATTTGGAATGTGAGGGATAAATTTTTAGTATGCGTAAGTTCTAATCCATCTTCTATTCGCTTGATTAGAGCGGGCAAACGTATAGCTTCGGACCTGGGTGTAGAATGGATTGTGGCACATGTCGAATCACTTTCTGAGTTACGTCCGGAGGATAAAAACAGGGTAGCCGAAATGTTGCGTCTTGCGGAAAAATTAGGCGCTCAAGTAACAACACTTAGCGGGCAGGATATCGCAGAGACATTGATTTCCTACGCCCGCCAAAAAAATGTTACAAAAATAATTATCGGAAAACCAGGTAAGTTAAGGTTGCGAGAATTATTTTTTGGTTCCATATTCGAGAGGTTGGCACGTAAATGCCAAGATATTGACCTGTATTTATCGAGCGGTGACGTTCAGGAACAGCTCATTGAACCTAAACCTTTAGCAATGCCGCCATTTTCTTGGAAAAATCTTGGCTCGACTATTGGCATTATTGTTCTTTGCACTTTAGTTAACTGGGCTCTCTCTTTACTGCACATATCATTAGTAAATTTAATTATGATTTACCTTCTTTGCGTAACTTGGATTGGTTTCCGGTATGGTCGTCGGATGTCAATGATTGCATCATTCTTTAGTGTTTTATTTTTTGACTTCTTTTTTGTACCACCATATTTTACGTTTGCGGTGGAAGATGTTCAATATGTTCTTACATTTATAATTATGCTCGGTGTAGGTTTTACGATGGCGCATTTGATAGGTCAACTTAGACGTCAAACTATAAATATGAGGATTCGTGAGGACCGGACTAATACGTTGTATGCTTTAAGCCGCGACCTTTCAAAAAGTTCTTACCCGGGTGAGCTTTTTAAAATTGCGCTTAGCCATATTGAAGAGTTTTTTAAATGCAGAGCAGTTATATTTGTTCCGGATAGAAACAAGAAACTTGTATCTCTGTTTAGTGAGACCGCACAAATAGGATTGAATTCAAATGAACTTGCGGTTGCACAATGGGTGTATGATTATAAAAAATCCGCAGGCAGGGGAACAGATACAGTGCCTGGTTCAAGTGGTATGTATTTGCCTTTTACTGGATTAGAGAAAACAGTAGGAGTTTTGGGGATTTTCCCTTCCCAAGAGAAGCAGTTTATTGATCCTGAACAATTGCATATCTTAGAGATGCTTGTCGGTCAAACCGCATTAGCAGTTGAAGGAGCACAACTTGCTTCAGCAGCCCTTGATGCAGAATCAAAGATTAAAAATGAGCGTCTCCGAAATTTACTTTTAACTACTTTTTCCACTGGGCTTACTGAACCGTTGACATCTATTTCTCAGACAGTTTCGGAATTATTAAAACCGGAAAACTTCAGTAATGAGCCAAAGCGTTCCGCATTGATAGGGAAAATACGCCAAGAGACAGAACGTTTGAATACCCTTATTAATGAATTGCAACAAATAATTGAGCCCGAGAAATAAGTCAGGAAAGAATACCTTTCGTGTATCTTAGATTCAATCCTTTTTGTTAACACTTCATATCCAAGCCCCCATTTGAGCTTTGTTCTCCTAACAATTTTAATAACAATTTACTTAACTTTCTGAAATTAATAAATTAAAATCATTCGTTTAATATTACCTGATAATTTATAATAGACGAATAGTTATCAAGTTAGTTAATAATTTGACGTTATAGAATTGCGAAATCGTTTAAAAATGATAAAGCATCTGACTCATAAGCAGGTGATTAGAGGTTGGCTATTCAATTGTAAATATCCATTTGTTTTCTTCATCTTTATTTAGATGTATATTGAAGGAATGAATTTTCCCATCATCAGTTATAAGTATAATGTCATATTTTCCATAGAAGCCGCGGAATTTTATTTCTCCGTTTTTATCCGTATTAATTGATAGGTTTGTATTCCATTCTTCGTGGATTAATTTTTTAAGGCGATTGTATACTGGTTTTGGTTCATATTCTTCTGTTATTAAGCCGCCACCTTTCTGCCAGATATTTCTGTCTGAAAAACCCCACCAGTTTATGGAGACCACTGCAGGATGTCCAAAGGAAAGTCGATAAAACTGCTCAGCAAATTCTGCCTGTGTTTCCAGAGTCCATTTTCCTTTTCGCCAGTTACCAGTTATTTCCTTACCTGATGATTGTGGTATGAGTTCGGTTATGTGAAGAGGATATCCCAGTTCAGAAATGACATCATATGTTTCCCATAAATCTTTTGGATTAAACCAATCTGTCATCCAATAGTGTGCTTGTATGCCCAGCCCGGAAATAGGGGTATTTCTTGATTTGAGTTCTTTTATAAGGTTTATAAAACGTTCTCTCATAGTTTTATCAATAATTTGACCAAACTCATTAACTATCAGGTGAGATTTGGGATTGCCAGTATAAGCCCATCTAAGTGCCATTTCTGTATAGTCAGCAGCATCTTTAATCGGTTCCCTAAAATGTCCCATTTCATTAACCACAGCATCAGTATGACTCCAAGTTCTTGTATTAATAGGTTCATTTACAACATCCCAGATATCAATCTTACCTTCAAATCCACTGACTATGTCTATTACGCGTGCCTTTAATAATTCTTCTGTTAAAGATACGGGGAACCTGGATAACCATTTCGGGACACCAGCAGGATAACTCCAAACAAGGGGATGCCCTTTTGTTGTAATTCCATTAGTTTTGCACCATTCGATTACAGGGATTAAATTTTGCCAATTTGGCATTCCTGGTGTCGGTTCATAAGCACCCCAATAGAATGGAAACACTGCATAATTAAATAGTTCTTTAAATCGCTGTTTAAAAATTTCGGGTTTGTATGGCTCTCTTCCCCTATTATTAATGAGGTCAAAAATTATGTTACCAAAAAGAAAATCGTGTGTTTTTTGTTTTATTTCTACTTTTGCATTTTGTAAGGGATTTCCAGAAGACGTTTTGAAAATGATTACCGCATCGCTTTTTCGATAAGTTTCAATGTTTTGAGATGCTTTTTTAAGTAGTTCTGACTCGACTTTTTGAACGTCCTGAAGCAGGCATTTTGAAATTGAGGGATACAATAGTGTAATAAAAATGACTACAAAAGATAAAACGCTTATCTTTTTCATGATGGTACTCCGAAATTGGTTTATAAATAGGTGTGTTTAATTAAAAAGTTATTATTTAATATTTATAAATCAAGAAAAATATTTATTTTTAAGTAATATTTCTTGATATAAAGAAAATTATTTAATAAAATAATTTTAATTAGTTATAAAATATTTTGGAAGGTTTATAATGCCTTTAAATATAGTAATAGAGACTATGTTTATGATTTGTTCTTGAAGGTTAATAGTAATTGTGGAGTTTTTTTGAGACAATTTCACCAGGTCTCAAAATGTTTGCAATTTTATATTTTGTTATAATAAGTTTAATTATTGTAAAGACGCATTGCTATGCGTCTTTACAATAACAAAAAAATAAACATTTTTTTATATGATAGTATGAATTGAATTCAGAATATTATATG
>CAZBIT010000293.1:0-4002 GCA_964491835.1 uncultured bacterium | reverse complement strand
TTAATTTTTCATGTTTTTTAGGAACAGGCATGCCTGTTCCCTACAAGATTTGGTGTAATTCAGATTATTGGACGACCAATTCGGAAGTAGATAGCACATTTTCAAACAATTTAATTATATCCTCTAATCTTTTTAGATTTTCCTTTTCATTTAAAACAATTCTAAACCCAAATTTTTCCCCCTGAAAAAAGGAAAATTGCTTTGGAGCAAATTTTGAAAAAGAAATCGCTAACTTTTTAAGTTTTTCATTATTAATACTTTTATCAAATTCAGCAATTAGTAATTCATCATTAATTGATATATTAGTTATATTAAGATTACTGCCGAGTATTTTAATACATACCAATTGGAATAAATTTAAAAGAGTTTGTGGATATTCTCCAAATCTATCTATAAGTTCCTCCTGGATATCATAAATTTTAAAAATATCATCTATTTCAGCAAGTCGTCGATAATAATTTACTCTTTGTTCACTATCACTAATATATTCCTCAGGGATAAAAGCATTTAAGTCAGAAGTAAGTTTAGTATCAACGCTCTTTTTATCTTCTTTTTGGCTTGTGATATTTAATTCCTTGTTTTTCAAATCATTAATCGATTGATGTAAAATCTTATTATACAAATCAAAACCCACTGCATTAATAAATCCGCTTTGCTCTTTACCAAGAAGGTTTCCTGCTCCCCTAATCTCAAGGTCTTTTAAAGCGATTTTAAAGCCACTTCCAAGTTCAGAATGTGTCTTTATAGTCAATAATCTTTTAAGTGAAACATCATCGAGCAAATCAAAAGAAGGAACGATGAGATAAGCATACGCCTGAATGTTAGACCTACCAACTCTACCACGCAGTTGATATAACTGCGATAAACCAAACTTATCTGCCCGATTGATTATAATAGTATTTACGTTTGATATATCAAGCCCGGATTCAATAATCATAGTAGAAATGAGACAATCGAACTTTTTTTCTAAAAAATCAATCATAACCTTTTCAAGGTCTCTCTCTTTCATCTGACCATGAGCAATGGCAACTTTCAAATCCGGAATAATCCTTTTTATTCTTTTTGAAATCCCATCAATTGTTTTTACCCTATTATGAACGAAATAAACCTGCCCACCGCGGTCTATTTCTCTCAGAATTGCATTCCTAATAATACTTTCATCATATTGAATAATTTCCGTAATAATTGGGAGTCGTTCTTTTGGTGGGGTTTCTATATTAGATAGGTCTCTTATCCCCAAAAGAGACATATTTAGCGTTCTTGGAATTGGCGTTGCAGTAAGCGTTAAAACGTCCACTTCTTTTCTGAATTTTTTCAGTTTTTCCTTATGAGACACACCAAATCGTTGTTCCTCATCAATAATTAAAAGCCCTAATTGTTTAAATGAAACATCTTTTGATAGGAGACGATGAGTTCCAATAACAATATCGACGCTGCCAGATTTTAATTTCCCGAGTATATTTTTTTGTTCCTTCTTTGTCTTAAATCTTGAAAGCATTTCAATATTTACAGGATACTTTACAAGACGACTTTTAAAGGTATCATAATGCTGTTGAGCAAGAATAGTCGTAGGAACGAGGACAGATACCTGTTTTGAGTCATTAACTGCCTTAAAAGCGGCGCGAAGGGCAACTTCGGTTTTCCCATAACCAACATCACCACATACAAGCCTATCCATTATTAGAGAATTTTCCATATCTCTTTTAATGTCAATACATGCTTGAAGTTGTCCGGGGGTTTCCTCATACAAGAATGATGCCTCCAACTCTCTCTGCCATTGCGTATCAAATGCAAACGAAAAACCCTTTCTTATTTTTCTCTCTGCGTAAATTTCCATTAACTCTTTTGCAATATTCTCGACTGACTTTTCAGTTTTCTTTTTTATCTTTTCCCAGTCAGTAGTTCCAAGTTTACTCAGTTTGGGTTTAATCCCTTCCTGAGCACTAAATTTTTCAATTTTGTTTAATCCGTCTATATTAAGATAAAGAACATCATTATCTTCATACATAATTTTCAAACATTCTTGAATACTTCCTCCAACGTTTATTTTTTCCATACCAAGATATCTGCCGATACCATAATCCTCGTGCACAATATAATCACCAGTACACAAAGATTTATCAAAAATCAAATCTTTGATACTTTTAGTCCATCTTCGCGTGGGTCTCCACTTTTCCCTCATAAAAATTTGATGGTCAAGAAACACGGCACATTTTGCATCAGTAAATATAAAACCTTCGCTCAAATCCCCCGTTCCGATAATCGGCTCTTTCACAATACTTACATTATTCTCAAAAAACTCCTGAATTCTATCCGCTTGACCTTTGTTATCGCACAATATATAAACAGAATATCCATCTTTATCACTGGTAAGTTTTGAGATTTCTTTACTCAAAAGAGAAAGGTCTCTTTTAAAGGATGGTGGTTCATAAGCAGAAAAATCGATTACATCTTTTTCAGAAATCGATTCAAAGGAAAAGTCAATAGATGGTAACGAATTTATTTTAGCCATTACTTCATCAGGGGAATAGAAATTATTTTCAATATTTGAATCTAAGAAAAAATCATATGAATCAGAAGTAAGGTTATTAATAACGTCCTCCAGATGTTCTCTCATAATCCTTTTATAAAGGAGGGGTTCGATTTTAAAAATCATACTCTTTTCATCGATATAATCGAGAAATTGAACACTGGAGTTTCTATCAATCTGTTCGTTATGCTTTGATAAGTCGTTAATTGGAGATATAAAGGAAGTATTTTCTAAATTTTCAACAGACCTTTGCGTAGATACATCAAATACCCTAATTGATTCGATAACATTTCCATTGAGTTCAAATCTTAAAGGATTGTCAACAGTTGGTGGAAAAATGTCAATGATTCCACCTCTTACGCTGAATTCGCCGGGCTCTTCAACCATTACCTCGCGTTCAAATCCCATATTGTGGATTTTCTCAAGGAGTTCATTATAATTAATTTCGTCCCCTAACTTAAACTCACAAAAATATGTAGATAACTCAAAATTGGGTTTTAAAGGATAGATTAAAGATGCGGCATCTATAATGAAAATTCCATTCTTTTTACTAAAAAGTTTTTCATAGGTTTTTAATCTTTGGGAAATTACCTCTTGATTCTGGGTAGGGTCATTAAAAAAGTATGAGTCATACGAAAGAGAGATTGATAAATCGGTTTCTAAAAGATTTTCAAAATCATCTCGTAAACTTAGTGCATTTTTTTTCCCATTAACAAATATGAAAAACCTACCCCCAACTCTTTCATACAAAAGAGATAACAAAATACTTTTTAAAGACCCACAGGCACCTTTTAAGGTAAAATCTCGACATTTTTCTCCCTTTTCAAGAAAATTTCTTGTATTATTACTTTCATTTATCTTTTTTTTAATAGCATCAATTAGCATATTAATTCAATTTTAATTGTAACTTTTATAAAATATCAAAAACCTTAGTTTCTTATCGCCTTCCAAGTTAATAATCCTGTCATACATAGCAACCGTTTTAATTATTTCAGGATTTAAAACAACCTCTTTTTCTATGGGATAATACACAAGAAAAAATCCTCGATTCTCACTGGTTTCTCCTGACTTTAAAAAAGGCAAAGTTAGTGCCAAAATGTTATTTAATGGAGCAACTGCACGAGCAGTGATAATATCAAAAGAATTTTCATAATGACTATTTTTTGATAAATTTTCTATTCTTTCAGTTATTAAAGAAACGTTTTCTAACTTCAAATAAATTATCAGTTCTTTCAGATAAAGTGACTTTTTTCTATTTGATTCTACCAAAAGAAGATTAATGTTTGGGAAAAGAATTTTTAAAGGAATTGAAGGGAAACCAGCCCCCACACCCAAATCCATCATATTCAAAGGTTTTTTAAAATTAAAAACGTTAATTATGGCAAGCGATTCGAGAAAATGTCGACTTACAATTTTACTTTCATCCCCCCTTGACACCAGATGAATAGTTTTATTCCATTGGATAATAAAAT
>CAZBIT010000292.1:0-4005 GCA_964491835.1 uncultured bacterium | reverse complement strand
GCTGTTCTCCTATGGCAACAATAAGAGTATCTAAAGAAATTATAAATTCAGTATTTTGTATTGGAATAGGTTCTCTCCTCCCACTTAAATCAAATCCACCTAATTTGTTTTTAATAAATTTAACTGCCAATAATTGATTATCCTTAGATTGAATTTCTAATGGTGAAACTAACGTTTCAATTTTTATCCCTTCTTTTATTGCCAATTTGATTTCTTCAGAAAAAGCAGGCATCTCTTGCTCGGCGCGTCGATAGAATATGGTGACACTTTCAACATCCTTTTGTCTTAATGCAACCCTTGCAGAATCAACTGCAGAGTTACCTCCTCCAATTACACCTACTCTACCCCTTGCTATACTTTTATTATGTAAATTAAATATCTTTAAAAAATGTATAGATTTATAAATACCATTAACATCCTCATTCTTTAAATTTAAACGTCGACTTTTATGAGCCCCTAAGGCAAGAAAAACAGCTTTGAATCCATCGTTAAAAAGATTGTCCAAAGTTATATCCTTACCAAAAATATTATTGCACTTCAATGTAATATTTTTATTAATAAGTTCATCAATTTCTTTTTTTAATATATCGCGCGGAAGTCGATATGATGGAATTCCACACACAAGCATCCCACCAGGTTGATCCTCTGCTTCAAAGATAGTTATTTTGTACCCATTTAATGATAAATAATGAGCGGCAGTGAGTCCAGCTGGCCCTGCTCCGATAACGGCAACCTTCTTCATTTTTCTATTAATTTTTGTTATTCTTGAGGGCTTAAATAAAGATGAATCAACACAATCAGTAATAAACCGTTTTAATGCTCTTATTGCTATAGGTTGTCCATCACCTATTCCAGACCTGCATTTGTTTTCACAAGGATAATTGCAAACACGAGCACAAATTGAAGGTAATGGATTAGATTTTCTAATAATTTTGTATGCCTCTTCGTATTCACCTCGCTGAATATACGCAACGTATCGCCATACTTCCGTACCTAATGGACAAGCAGACTGGCAGGGCGCTCCTACAATACCTTTACAAACTAAAGCTGGACACCTCTTATTCTTTATATGTTCAATGTATTCATTTTTGAAATATCTGATTGTTGAAAGTAAAGAATTTGCAGAGGTTTGTCCAAGACCACAAAGTGAAGTATCTTTTATGACATTCCCCAATTCTTCAAGCGTAAAAATATCTTCATTTTCTCCTTTTCCCTCGGCAATATCAGATAGAATTTCAAACATACCTTGGGTTCCCTCTCTACAGGGAACACATTTACCGCAGGACTCTTCTTTAAGGAATTTTGTAAAATACTTTGCCACATCAACCATACAGGTATTTTCATCCATAACAATCATACCACCTGAACCCATAATTGAACCCGCCTTCGTTAAACTGTCATAATCTATCGGCAAATCGAACAGTGAGGCGGGAATGCAACCACCGGATGGTCCGCCTGTTTGAACTGCTTTTATTTTTGATCTACCTATCGGACCCCCGCCAATATCATAAATAATCTCACCAATAGTAATCCCCATAGGAACTTCCACTAATCCGGTATTTTTGATTTTTCCGACCAAACTGAAAATTTTGGTTCCAGTATTTCCAGGAACTCCTATTTTAGCGTATTCATCTGCTCCTTCATTTATTATAATTGGGATATTTGCAAGTGTCTCAACATTATTAATGCACGTAGGAAATCCCCATATACCTTTATCTGCAGGATATGGTGGACGCTGTCTGGGTTCTCCTCTCTTACCTTCAATTGACCTTATAAGTGCAGTTTCTTCACCACAAACGAAAGCCCCCCCACCCTGGACAATTTCAATATCAAATGATAATCCAGTCCCAAGTATATCTTCACCCAAAATGTTAATTTCACTTGCTTGTCTGATGGCAATAATCAAATGTTTGATTGCAAGAGGATATTCGTTACGAACGTATATGATACCCTTAGATGAACCGATGGCAATACCCGCAATAATCATACCCTCTATAATAGAATGTGGATTGCTTTCCAAAAGACTTCTATCCATATAAGCACCTGGGTCTCCCTCATCGCCATTACAAACGATAAATTTCAACCTGACGCCATTACCCGACTCTCTAACGACTTCCCATTTTATGCCCGTTGGAAATCCAGCACCACCTCTACCCCTGAGACCCGACCTCTTGACTTCTTGTATAATCCAATCTGAATCAGGATTCTCAAGCACCTTCTCCAATGCTCCATACCCGCCTCGTTTAACGTAATCCAAAATTCTTATCGGGTCTATAAGCTCATTTTTACTGAGTATAACACGTGTTTGTCTTTTATAAAAAGGTATATCTTCCTTGGATATACAATATTTATTTTCGATGGAATCCCAATAAAGTAGTTTTTCAACGACGTCTCCTTTTAGAGCCGCATCAATAATTTGGGGAACGTCTTTCATATCAAGTTTCGGATAAAGATTTTTCCCCGGTTCAACTACTATAAAAGGATACATCTCGCAAAAACCCTGACAACCAGTAACTCTCAGCGAAATTTTATCCTGAATTTTTCTTTCCAGAATGTATTTTTTTACAATTCGTATTATATCATTTGCCCCACTTGCTTGTCCACAAGTTCCCGCACTAATTACAATACAGGGTCTATCATCATAGACCTCATCCATTGTAATCCGACGAAAATCTTTGAAATCTTCAAAAGAAAACACCCGCCTCATTAAATCACACCTATTTAATATATAGTCATTTCATTAATAGCCGGATAAATTAGAATTTATATCTAACAAATGCCCCTTACAACCACGACGAGAACAAATCTGAATTATACCGCCCCCGCTTAAAATAAACGCCACCATAGGGGCACCACATTCAAGACATTTAGAAGCACCCGAAAGTTCCGAATGACAGTGCGGACAAAAAAAGTTTGCCATAGTGTTTGGTGGTCTTTCATATTCCTGTTCCACAGTATGGCTTCCGTATAAACTTGACAATCTCAACCATCCATATTTTCCTCCAAATGCCGCAGACACACAAATGGAAGGATGTCCATCTATGTAAAAACTCTCATCCATTAAACTGTGATTGCATCTGGGACATCTCACTTCGACAGGAATTAATCGCTCATCAGTTGAAACCTCAACTTTATCTATTCCCTCATACGCTTTTTTTATTATCTCTTTGACTTTTGACGCACTGACCTTTGAAAAATAACGTCCATCAACCACTACTATAGGACCAAGAGCACAGGCACCCAAACAATTAACTGTTTCCAATGAAAACACAGAATCAGATGTAGTTCCTCCTGCATTTATACCGAGTTGCCTTTCAAATGTTTCCGCTATAATCTGACCTCCACGAACGTGACAGGCAGTCCCTAAACACACTGAAATAAGATGCTTTCCTCTTGGTTTTAAACTAAACGATTTGTAAAATGTTACCGCACTATAAATATCAATCATTGTAATACCCGTTTTCTCTGAAACCACCTCTAATGCTTCTCTCGGAAGGTAACTATATTGAGATTGGATATCCTCAAGAATTGAGATAATTCCCCCCTGCTTTCTATCATATTTTTCAATAATATCTAATATATTTTCTCTTTTCATTTATCAAAATATTTCTACATCTTTAAATAGATAGATTTTTCAATATGTATTCGGAAAAAGTGAATAAACAAGACACTGTAATTATTTATTCTTAAAGTTAATAAATTGTAAAATTTAAATCAATAATAAATTTTAAATAAACTTGTCTGCATATTTTTCATTGAAGCGGAATTTCAGCAAATAGACGTAAGTGATGATTTTATTTAAAAACTTATATAATTAAAATAAAGAATAACAATAAACCTAAATTGCAAAAATTAATTGGCATAATTAATAAAATCATTGGAAAATAATAATTTTTATCTTATATTAAATAAATTTTTCAAAAAAAATATTTATTAATTCGTAAAAATATTATGGAAAAAAGTTCTGTATTGCCAAGGGAATTAGGATTCTGGACTGCAACCGCC
>CAZBIT010000291.1:0-4006 GCA_964491835.1 uncultured bacterium | reverse complement strand
CATTTATTTCGCCAGACAATTTTTTCCCATAAAAGAGATAAACAGCACCAGTATTTTCAAAACCTTCGTCAGCCAAAATTGCACCTATCAAAAGGTCATCACATCCATCATTATTAAAGTCAGATTCACATAAAATTGACCACCCAAAACTATCTTCCTTATTTTCCCCACTTATTATTACATCAGCATCAGAAGCAGATAGACTAACTGGAAACTTTCTGCCATAAAATATATATACCTTTCCCTCTTTGTTTTTCCCTGCACCATTTGCTCCAATTATTATGTCTTTTATCCCATCTCCATTAAAATCGCCCTCGGTAGAAATAGCCGAGCCGAAAAAATTATTGGGACCCTCACCAATTATGTAACTTTCAAGAGATAATGACTGTTCACCTGAAAGCATGTCTAAACCGCTTTTTACCTGCCCATCAATGATTAAGACATTAAATAAAATAAATGTACTTATTATTAAAAATAAAAATACTTTTTTATTTTGCATAAGACATCTCTAATAATTATATAAAAATTACTCTAAAATTTAAAAATTTTATTTGAAAAAATCAATATAATTATGGAAAACAAATCACCTATCGCTAAAATAATTCAAACTTCTTGACATTTATTATGTTATTTTGTATTATTTTTTAGATTATATTTTTAATAAAAAGAAAAAGAAATCATTTACGAATAAATAGGTAGCAAATGGACAGTAAGTATAAACCACCAGAGGAATGGTTTAAGCAGGCAGATTATGATTTGGATACAGCAGAAACATTGTTTAAATCCGGTAAATATATTTATACTGTTTTTATATGCCATTTATCCATTGAAAAGGCATTGAAAGGTCTTTATGCAAAAAAGTTTAAAAAAGACCCACCCAAAATACATAACTTGAACTACTTTTGTGCAAAGATTGGACTTGTTCTTCCTGAAAACCTCCTTAATTTTATAGATAAGTTAAATAGTTTATGTGTTCCAACAAGATATCCCGATGAACTTGAGAAACTTTTGAAAGATTATAAAAAAGATTTAACAGAGGAAATATTAAACCAAACAAAGGAATTACTCCTATGTCTAAAACAAAAGAAATAACAAATAGAGAGTTAAGTAAAATTTTAATAGAGTTGCTTAAACATAGAGGGATTAGTATTTACAAAATAGTTATTTTTGGCTCATTTGCAAAAGGATTATCAAAAGAGGATAGCGATATAGATATAATCATTGTTTCTAAGGATTTTAGAAATAAAAGTATATTTGAAAGAGTGGAACTTACAACAGGCATTGGTAGGGAATTAGTAAAAAAAACTATGAAACCTTTTGATATAATGTATTACTCTGATGAGGAATGGAAAAAAGGACATTCTTTGATAATAAATGCTGCAAAAGAAGAAGGGGTAGTAATCTTTGGTTAATCCTGTGAGATATTATTATGTATATGTGTTACACTCAGAAAAAGATGATAAGTTTTATACTGGATATACTTCAAATTTAAAAGAAAGATTGACAGAACATTATGAAGGGATGGTTGCATCTACAAAAAGCAGGAGACCATTAAAAATTGAGGAGATATATTTATACGTTCTCTTCGCCTTCTTCAATCTCTTCGAGTTCCTCTTCTATTTCTTCGCCTTCCTCAATTTCAAACTCTTCTTTTTTACCGGCTTTTTTCTTTTTGCCTTTTCCCTTTAATAATTTTATAACTATAATCAGAAATATTAATCCACCAATACCACCTAAAATGTGATATAAATATTTTTCGTATATCGGTTTTGCTTTTTTAGTGGTTTCACCCAATAATTCAGAAAGTTTGAATGCCTCTTCAACCTTTGAAGTATCACTCACTTCCTTTTTTACCTCAACCGGGGCTTCAGTTTTTTCAATAGCGGAAATTTCACCTTTAACTTTTGCTGAATCCACGTCAAGTGAAACAAGAAGAGTTTGGTTTTGAAATTGAAATTTTACGTCAATGTCATCTGTATATTTAATCCTGAAAGATTTTGCTTTTTCGGGATGTGCTCCATACAATTCCATAGTTGTTTGTGATGGAATTAATGCCGTTTCGGCACTACCCAAAAGAAGATTTAATTTATCTTTAACTTCATTAATGTCTTTTTTCAATTCATCCGTCAACTTCTTCTGTTCATACAAACTTTTTTCAATGTTTGTTATCCTGTTGGATAATGACTTTAATCGATTAATATCATCTTGAATATTAATAAATTCCTTAGTAAGAGTTTCAGCATCGGTTTTTAAATCAGTTTTCTTCTCCACAGTTCTTTTTGGAACAGAAACCTCGGATGGCTTTTTTTCTATTATTCCAACTAAATCACCATTCTTTATTCTTGTATGCAGATTCTTAAGTTTGAGTTCACCATTACTGCCAACCGTTCTGGAGAAATTCCCATCAGCAATTAAAATCTCAGGAGAAGCAATCTCAACTTTCGTAATCGGGTGTAAAACCTTTTCTTTTCGATATATTCCAATATCCCTTCCAGGAGAAATTGCATTTTTGTCAAATTCTTTTTCCCATGAAAATAATACAGTTTTCGTTTTATTATTTATCTTTGACACTTTTCCAAAATATTGTTTTTCAACTGGTTTTTCTTTTTCCTGCGTTATTGGGAGTTTTTCGGGTTCCTTTTCACTTAACTTACTTATTTGCATTGGTTCACTATATTGTTTTTTTCCCTTTTCAATTATATCAATTCCCATATCAGACCTTTGTCTTTCAGAAAGCACAACTTCATCACCCTTTTTAATATCTTCCCATCCAGATAAAACTCTGCATAAAGATGACTTTTCCCTGATGTTTTCTACGGAAACCTTACCAATTAGATATTTTTTCCTTTCAAGGTATTCCCCAGTTGCAGGATGTTTTAAAATCATTTCCTTCACGACGTCAAAAAGAAGTCCCTCTTGGACTCCATCAACCCCACCTACACTAATTTCAACTTTTCCTCCATTAATACTGAGTATAGAAGCTTTTTTCTCGCCTTCTCCAAATTGAGAAATTTCACTTTCATTGCTTTCAGAATTTATCACCAATTCAAGGTAATCTCCAACTTTGGGTTCTATTTGTTTAGAAATAACCTTCCCAATTGAATATTCTGGGAAAGTTTCGGTAACAATGATATTTCCGACAGATTCTCTTTCAATCTCAATCTTCTCCCCAGTGGAAGGATTTTCCATACTCATTTTCCGATAAGCAGTAAACTTCATTCCCGGTTTAATACCATCACTTTCTCCCCAGTTTATATATATGTCATTACCCTCTATTTTGACAATACTGCTTTCATTCTGGAACGCTAATAATTCAAATGCACATAAAAATAAAAAGAGAAATAAAATAATTGAAATGTATATTGATTTAATCATCCTCATAACTTTCTCTCATACTTTTATTTTATAAAAAATCTTTGTTTCATTTTAATTAATTTAAAAGATACAATATTATTTTTTAAAAATAAATACTTTAAAATAAACTTCAATACTTAAATACGACAGAAAGCCACCAAGTTCTAAGATTTGTAATATCAGCAAAATTTAAAAAATCTATATTAATTGAATTTGATATTTTATAACTTGCACCAAAGTAATATGTTGTTAGATTTATTAATTTCCCCTTTAAATTTGATATTTTTTCATCAGTGAACATCGGCTTTTCTTCAGATGGAATTGTTGGACCATTTCCAGATGAACTGATTAAGGTATTTGTGCTGTCTGTTATTGTCCTTTTCCAACTTCCATCAAAAGATAAAGGTATAGATGCATTTGCTCCAAGTCGAAAGGTAAAATTTTTTGTAAGGTTCATTTCAAGACCAATAGGAATAGAAATCATCAATTCATTTGCCTTACCCCTTGTTTTGATTATCCTGTTATCACCGAAAACGTTTTTATATACGGTTGAATCAGCGCTCCCCATAAACCGATGAAATGACTCGGTTTCAGTGCCCGACTTGCGCGTCAAGAAGGCCCGCGAGTAACGGTACCATGTCACCCTCCTGGC
>CAZBIT010000290.1:0-4008 GCA_964491835.1 uncultured bacterium | reverse complement strand
CGGGATCGGAATCTTTATATACACAATAATAGATTTTTAAATAAATTAAGAATATAAAAAAAAGATTTTATGAATAAGTCAGGATAAATACCTAATTGACTTAAAAATACTTTCTTAAAAAGTAAATTGTACCAAAATTAATACATTAATAAAAAAGAATAATAAAATAAAAATGATAGTAAAATATAAATTAAAAATATATAATAGTTTATAACAAAATAAAATAATCCCCAATAAAAAAATTTATTTCAATAAAATATTGTAACTAATTTACTACAAATAAATCGAATGCTATTGATATAAAAAATTTCACAAAAGACATAAGTTCAAAATATACAAGGTCTTAAAAAAATTCAGAAGTTTGGAATAGTTTTTGCATTTAATAATATAACAAAAAATATATAATACTTGAAACAAATATCAGATATTAAAATGAAAGTTTTAATTGCTGACGCAGACAAAGAAGTTAGAAATAATATTTTAGAGACACTAAGATTAAACCTGAAAGAAGGAAGAAGAATACAATTCATTGAGAAATCTTCGGGTAAATTGACGTTAGTTGAATTAATCCTTGAAAAACCTGACATTGCATTAATTGACATTAATTTACCCGAAATCGGCGCTTTAGAAATACTTTCAACTTTAAAATATCTCGGCAAAAGTGAACTAATATCTATTCCCGTTATTGTTATGACTTTACGTACCGAAAAAAAGATACTTATGGAAATGCTGAAACTTGGAGCAAGAGATTTTCTTGTTAAACCTATAGACATTGAATCACTTATCAAAAAAGTTGAAAATTTAATGAGTGGTAATAATATCCCAAACGAAAATGAACAGTCCTGAAAACATCTTTTAAACTTTGATATAATATAATTTCTAAATCTTCTTTAACCTTCCTTAACAATACTATTCCCAAAAATCGAATCAATATTTATTGACATTAATTCATTAAAATAATATATTATTAAAGTTCATCTTATAAAATTAATAATCATTTATGAATATAAATAAGATATTTAAAAAGATATATTTAGTAAAAAGTATTATAAGATACATTCTTCTGAAAAAAAAAGAATCATTCCCAAAATTATTAAGCATAGAGGTCACTAATGCCTGTAATTCCGATTGTATAATGTGCCCGAGAAGTAAATTATCAAGAAAAACTACGCAAATAGATTTTGACATATTAAAAAAAATAATAAATGATTGCAAAGGACATAAACTTAGAAAAATTAATTTATTCTGGTTTGGAGAATCATTTATATACCCAAATCTTCTTAATGCAATAACATATATAAAAACAAACTTGCCAAAAGTAAAAATAAATATAAGCACCAATGGCTCTCTTGTTAATGAAGAAATATCAGAAAAGGTCATCAATTCAGGTTTGGATACGTTGAACTTTGATATTGATGGTGCAACAAAGGAAACCTATGAATCAATCAGAAGAAATTTGAACTTTAGCCAGGTAACTGAAAATGTGCATAACTTTATGAAAATCCGAAAAAAACTAAAAAAGAAAAAACCAAAAGTTAGTGTAACAATAATCAGAATGGATAAAACTTCTCATGAAATAGCATCTTTTATAAAAATGTGGCAAGGCAAAGTTGACCATGTTGGAGTAAATGACTACAACACCTGGCTCGGTTCGGTTGAAGACCGAAATATAGGTGAAAAAAAGAAAAAAAGCATCTCCGACAAATTTACGTTCCCTTGCGAACATCCTTTCAATGAACTCGTAATATCAGCAGATGAAACGGCTGCAATGTGTTGTCTCGACTGGAATTGTTCCGAAAAAATTGGAAATATAAAAACAAGTTCAATATCAGAAATTTGGACAGGTGAAGAGATGAAAAAAAGAAGAAAATTATTAATGGAGAACAAATATGAACTAATACCTATATGTAGAAATTGTAATAGTTTTATTTTTCAGGAAAAATCTGTCTGGGCAAATGTGTGGTAATAATCAAAAATACATATTTTTTCTTATGCGCACCAGAGACGTTCCCTTTGAGAGTTATTTGATACTGCTCTTTTTGCAATTAGTATATCTTCTTTTATCTGGAAGTCATACATTCCAACATTAATAAAATCTGCCCCATTTTTGAAAGAATAATTAAATGCTACCCTTGGATTTATTGCTCCCGCAGCTAAAATCTTGTAAGCAATCCACGGCTTTTTCAAACTTTTCATGAATTCGATAGTCTTTTCTGGAACCGCATCCCATATATTATCTTCAGCAGGTAGAGCAGGATTAGCAGACCAATAATCATGGCTATGTAAAGTTTTGTGGTAAAAATCGACATCTATTCTTGCTTTTTCAACTTCAATAGGTACTTCAATTAAATGACCCCCTACGCCAGCAATTAATCCGTTCTCTTTAATAAATGAGACAACCTTTCCAATCAGGTCAACACGACCAGTTTTGATAAAAGTGTCTCCACAACCCCCCTGTATAAAAGCACCAACAGCACCATTATCAATTGCCCTTTTTACTATAGTAAGTAAGTCTTTTTCATATGAGTCGCATTGCGCAATCCACTGTATCTTTCCTCCTTCTTTCCAATATCTATTGAGAGTTCTAACTGAATTTTCATCACGACTTGCTAAACCTGTGTTCATTATACAAGTATTTATTCCATTTTCTTCACTTATCCGCAGAGTTTCAATAACTTTTTCATCTGTAAAATAGTGCCTTAATAAATCGGAAACATACATCAAATCTCTGCTGTGAGCATAGCCGTTGATTAGATTACCGCCACAGATTAATCTACTAATCTTAATTTTGCCAATATTCCCCATTGGCATATCACCAACAGGACCTTCCTGTGCCTCCTTCACAACTTTCCGTCTTTCTTGGTTCCATGCCAATAATGCTTGTTCTTCAAAACTCAATCCCGCTCCAATTCCAATAGACATCAGAGCAGATTTTTTTAAAAACTTACGACGATTGAAATTATCAGACATATTTATTTCTCCAATATAAAAAAGTTGAAAATGTTAATTTTTATTAATCTTTCAATGTAAAATTTCTCTTGGAAACTGAAGATATTCCAGTTTCTTTATCAACAACTCTTATAGAAAAAACATAACTACCAACCGCTAATGTGCTCAACTCAAAAGACAAAAATTCAAACGCATCTTTTACATTTTTAACGTAATCTTTACTTACCGCAATATAATTTTTCTCTCTCGTTAAAGATTCTGGTAATTTAACTCCCAGAGTATCTCTCTTTGTGATTTCTTCAATGGATTCAACCCCTCTCCTTGATACGATATAATCTATTCTATAACGGGCATCTCCATTTTTATCCTGCTTTAAATTATAAATCTCAAAGTAAACAAATAACGGTATTTTTTTGTAAACGATTTCAGAAATATGAGGAATAACTCTCAATCCATTTTTTGTAAAATGGTCTTTTTTAGTTGTTGGTTGAATATCATCCGAAAACTCAATATCACTTAACATCAGTCCGGAACCCCTGAAATCCCTCGGTTTCAGGTCATAATAATATAAACCAACTCGATTACTGATTTTACTTTTGAAATTAAGATTTACAACTGGATCGGTTTCCATAGGAGATATATCAAAATTTATCTGGCCTATTGAAATTCTTCCTTTTACATCATAGGTGAGTTCCATTCCTACTTCTAAGTCAGATTTATCGGTATAAAGATATTCAAGGTCAAGATTTCTCAAAGAAATTTCTCTTTCAACGATTGTTTTCATAGTTCTTGAACTTGGGTCGGGCTCAAAGTATAATTCATCTAACGGAAACACATAGTATAATTCTACCCTTGTATTTCCTTTATAACCTTTAAAATAAGCCCCTGTATATGCAACATTAAATACCTTTTCTCCTCCAAAATCAAATTGAAATGTTGCTGGTGGGGAATCCTTTTTATTGAATTCTTTAATCATTTCTATCCTTTCGAGTTCTGTTTCAATTGCAAAAATCCCACCCACCTTATCTTGAGTAAACTTTTCCCAAATCTTCTGATAGA
>CAZBIT010000289.1:0-4030 GCA_964491835.1 uncultured bacterium | reverse complement strand
TGAACAGCATGTGATTAAGTTTTTAGAAGAAGTCAAAGAACCTGAAATTTTAAATTCTGGAGAAATTGCAGATTCTTTGATGAGTGAAAATAACAATATATCATTTTCAAAATTTATAATTCCAATATTTGAAAATCAAAATCTTCATAGAGTATTATTTTTAACAAAATCTTCATATATAAAAAATCTTTTGGAAATAGAATCTCATAATCAGGTAATTATTAGTTTTAGTCTTAATGCAATACCAGTTGCTGATAGATGGGAAAAAGCTCCCAGTGTAATGAAGAGAATTGAATCTGCTAAGAAAGTTTTTGATGCTGGTTATGAAGTAAGAGTCAGGATTGATCCGATGGTTCCAGTGGAAAATTGGGGAAAATATTATTTACAATTAATAGAAATTATTTTTAAAAGATTTACACCAGAAAGAATTACATTAGGGTCATTACGAGGATTACAAAGTACAATTAATGGATGTACTGATAAAACGTGGGTTAGATATCTGAAAGAATCATCAAATTGGGGTAAAAAAATAAATTTCAAAACTCGATACGATATGTATTCTACATTGATACAAGAATTAAGTACAAATTATAAATTTAATAAAATTGCATTATGTAAAGAGACTGTTCAAATGTATCTTGCTCTTAATATGGATTATAGAGAAATAAAATGTAATTGTGTTTGGTAAAAAAAAATGTAAAAATTATCCTATATTATGAAAACGGTTGTCAAGATTGAACGATTTAAGGGTAAAAGGGGATATAAAAGAGTAATTTTTAATGATTCTTCTCAACTGCAAGTAGATGATGAGATAATATCTTATTTTGGAATAAAGGATGGTGTAGAGTTTGACGATATTCAACTGAAAAAAATAAAAGAACTTTCCGCAAGAAAGATCGCAAAAGATAAAGCACTTGAATTTTTAAAATATGGAGGAAAAAGCGAAAGGGAATTAATAAAAAAACTTGCTGGATTGAGGTTAAATAAAGATATTATTGATGAAACAATAGATGATTTAAAGCGAGTTGGAATTGTTAATGATGAAGAGTTTGCAATGAGATTTTCAAGAGATTTTATCACACGTAAGCCCGCTGGGGAAATATTACTAAAAATGGAATTAAAAAAGAGGGGTATAAATAGCGAAATCATTGAAGAAACGATAAAAATAATTTACTCTGAATTTGACAAGAAAGAACTTGCTTTAAAATTGGTAAGGAAAAAAAAGTATGACCCAGCAACAGCAGATGTAAAAACTAAAAAGAAAATGTGCGAATTTCTTTTAAGAAGGGGATTTGATTGGGGGATGGTAGGGGAAGTGATGAAGATAAATAGTGAATAAAAATTATGTATTAATGAACTTGTTGCAAAAGAAAAAAAGGAAGGATTTTAATTATAAATATTATGAAATCTTCGCAAATCAGAAACGGTTTTTTGGAATATTTTAAAAGTAAAGAGCATAAGATTGTTCCGAGTGCGCCTTTGATTCCTGCTGGCGACCCGACGCTTCTTTTTACTAATGCAGGGATGAATCAGTTTAAGGATGTTTTTCTTGGAACTGGAAAAAGGGAGTATGTTCGAGTCGCAGATTCGCAGAAGTGCATCAGGGTTACGGGGAAACATAATGACCTTGAAGACGTGGGTAAAGATACTTATCATCATACGTTTTTTGAGATGCTTGGAAACTGGTCATTCGGTGATTATTATAAAAAAGAAGTAATTGAGTTTGCCTGGGAACTATTGACAGACGTCTGGAAAATCCCAAAGGAAAAACTCTGGGCTTCCGTTTATGAGGAGGATGCCGAAGCAGAAGAACTATGGAGAAAGGTTACTGATATAAAACCTGAAAGGATAATAAAGTTTGATAAAAAGCATAACTTCTGGGAAATGGGAGACACGGGACCGTGTGGTCCTTGTTCA
This sequence comes from uncultured bacterium, assembly GCA_964491835.1. Taxonomy (GTDB): domain Bacteria; phylum SM23-31; class SM23-31; order JAUVVT01; family JAUVVT01; genus CAZBIT01. The sequence continues at coordinate 2,113 of CAZBIT010000289.1, read as the reverse complement.
GAGATAATTTATGATAGAGGCGAAGAGTTTTCCTGTGGACCGAATTGCAATATATTTGATGATTGCTTCAGGTATCTTGAATTGTGGAATTTGGTCTTCATTCAATATAATAGGAATGAAGATGGTAGTTTGGAAGAACTTCCCCAAAAACATATAGACACAGGAATGGGATTAGAACGCCTCGTTGCTATTATGCAGGGAAAGCATTCTAATTATGATACAGACCTTTTTATACCCATCATTGAGTCGATTGAAGAAACTTCACAAAAAAGTTATTTAAACAGTTCCACAAAAGAGGGAATTGCATTTCGAGTAATAGCAGACCATATCAGGGCTCTCACTTTTGCTATTACCGATGGCGTGATACCTTCAAATGAGGGGAGGGGTTATGTCATTCGGAGAATTTTAAGAAGAGCGATGAAATACGCGAGGGATTTGCAATTGTATGAACCTTTTCTTTATAAACTTGTTTCAAGGGTTGTTGACGTTATGGGGAATTCCTATTCTGAGATACTTGAAAGGTGTAATTATGTATCACAGGTTATTAAATCTGAGGAAGAGAGTTTTGGAAAAACAATCGATAGAGGGGATGAAATATTAAGGATAAAAGTAGCAGACCTTCTAAAAAAGAGTATTTTTACTTTTCCTGGAGATGCTGCCTTTCAGGTCCATGATACTTATGGTTATCCAATAGACCTTACTCGATTAAGAGTAACAGAATTAGGAATGAAAGATGTTGATGAGAAAGGATTTGAAGAGGAGATGGCGAGACAGAAAGAAAGGTCTCGTGAAAAGACAGCGGAAAAATCTCAAAGCTTAAGGACAGTTAAACTTAAAAGAAAAATTAAATTTAAAGAGAATAAAAGCGAACTTGAAACCAATATTTTAAAGATTATTGATGATGAAGGGAATTCTTTAGAAAAGGCATATACGGGAAGTTATATTTGGGTTTATTTACCGGAGACGCCTTTTTATGGAGAATCGGGTGGCCAAGTTGGAGACCAAGGGACAATAACACTTATTGATAAAAAAGGTGCTGTTTGGGTTAAAGATACGCTGAAACCGTCAGAGTTTGAAATAGTTCATATTGGCGAAGTCATCGAGGGGGAAATAACGATTGGAGACAGGGTAAAGGCATCTATTGATTATCCTCGACGTCTATCAATTATGCGAAACCACACCGCTACGCATCTTTTACATAGGGCTTTAAGAAAAGTTCTCGGAGACCATGTGAGGCAGTCCGGTTCTCTTGTTGCTCCTGATTATCTTAGATTTGATTTCAATCATTTTCAAAAACTTTCCCAAGAAGAGATTTTGGGAATAGAAAAAATAGTTAATGATACAATAAGAGAAAATAGAAAAGTGTTTAAGAGGTCAGGTGTTCAATTTTCAGAGGCGATAAAAGAGGGGGCAGTTGCATTGTTCGGGGAAAAGTATGGGGATAAGGTACGTATGGTTGAGGTAAAAGGTTATTCTAAAGAATTATGCGGTGGCTCTCATCTTAATTATACTGGACAGATTGGGTATTTTTTAATAACGTCAGAATCAAGCATTGCTGCTGGGATGAGGAGAATTGAGGCGGTTACAGGAGAATATGCAGAAAAATTGATTAAAGAAAATAGAAAAATATTAGAGGATACAAAAGAATTACTCAATGTGAAAAAGGAATATATTGTTGAGAGGATTAATTCGTTAATAGAACAGAATAAAAATCTTGAAAAACAATTAAAAAAAGCAAAACAGTCATTTTTAAGACCGGAGTTTGAGAAAATACTTGAATCACCGCGAGATATTGATTATAAAAATATGAAAATACACGTTCATTCTGGGATTGTGGAGTGTGAACAGAAAGAAGAACTAATGGAAATGGGTGATATTTTTAGACAACGAATACCGTCTGGAGTATCTATTTTGGGAGCAAATATAGATAATAAAGCGACATTTGTTTGTGTCGTTACAGATGATCTTATAAAATACGGCTTGAAAGCAGGTGCTATTGCATCAGATACTGCAAATACTATTGGGGGTGGGGGTGGAGGAAACCCTCATATGGCTTTTGCTGGTGCAAAGAATGTAGAAAACGTAAGGAAAACAGTAGATATAATAGCAGAAA
>CAZBIT010000288.1:0-4037 GCA_964491835.1 uncultured bacterium | reverse complement strand
CAGCAGTTGCAATTCCCAAATTTACTGATATGTCTGGTGATGCAAGAGCTGCTTCGGAAGCCGGGGTTGTAGGTGGAGTAAGGGCTGGAATTTCGACAGTGTATATGTCGAGAATTATTAAGTATGCAAGAGGAGATACAGTGGGTCAAACGCCATTTTGGTATTATCCACCAAAATTAGATGATCATCCTAGCACAACTAATAGTACTGTTGCTTTCTTTGATTCAGTTCTTGCCCAGGGTGGAGTCCAAGATGGAAACTGGAAGCAGGATGGTAGTATGGGTTACACAGGCCCTGCAGGCGGTTTTTATAAATATTATCCTAACGCTTCTGGAAGTATTACTCAAGGAACTTTCAGGAAAGAATGATGTTTTTATCATTTATAAACTGTAATTTTATTTTTATTATTTTATAGTTTTACACAAAACATTTAGATTGTGAGATATTCCTTGTTTATAGAAAACCAATAAATATTATTGTGTAATTTAAGAGTTTTTCTATCATATTTTACAATATGATTGAATGTAATAATATATATAAGGATTTTTCGCATGGATTCTTGATGCGAAAAAGGACTGCTCTAATTGGTCTTAATCTGAAAGTTGAAAGGGGAGAAATATTCGGTTATCTTGGTCCAAATGGTGCTGGAAAGACCACTACTATAAAGATACTTATGAACCTTATTTCTCCCACAGCAGGTGAGGTCAAGATATTAGGGCAAGACGTAAAAAATCCTGAAGTTCGTAGAAAAATAGGTTTTTTACCTGATAGACCATATTTTTATGAATATTTAACGGGAAGAGAGTTTCTTGATTACTGCGGAAAACTTTTTAATTTGAAAAAAAGGGAAAGAACAGAAAGAATCGATAAGTTGCTTGAACTTGTTGGTTTAACGCAAGACCAGAATTTACAACTTAGAAAATATTCTCAGGGAATGCTTCAAAGATTAGGATTTGCTCAAGTTCTGATTAATGACCCGGAACTTTTAATTTTAGATGAACCACTGACTTCTTTGGACCCTTTAGGTAGAAGGGACTTTAAGGACATACTGATTAAAATGAAAAATCAGGGGAAAACGGTATTTTTTAGTTCTCATATCCTTGAGGATGCGGAAGATATATGTGACAGAGTTGGAATTCTTGTGAAAGGTAAATTAATTAAAATTGGGATTTTAGAAGAATTTATTAAAAGTGAAATAGAGCATACCGATATTATTGTTAGTGCCAAAAATGAATATGTAATTCAGAAACTTAAGAATGCTCAATTCAATGTTGAAAAAAAGGGGAATTATTTTCTTATAAGAGTTAGTAATAGTGAGGATGTTTATCAAACGATACAAGAAATTTATGGTGCTGGTGGGAAAGTGATTTCTGTCAATCCTATAAGGCAGAAACTTGAAAATATATTTTTAAGAGAAATTTCTAAAGTACAAAATAATAACAAAGTTGTATGATTATATCGTCAATTGCTGAAAATACATTTCGCGAAACTATTAGAGACAGAGTTTTATATAGTATCTTATTTTTTGCTCTTGGGATGATTGTTCTTTCTTTTGTTGTAAGTCGTTGGTCGATTGGACAGGAAGTTAAGATTTTGAAAGATTTTGGACTGTCTGTTATGTCTATTTTTGGACTTCTAATATCAATATTTATTGGTATTGGACTTGTTTATAAAGAGATAGAAAAAAAGACAATATATGTAATAATTTCTAAACCAATTCACAGATACCAGTTCATTTTAGGGAAATATTTTGGATTAATTTTAACTCTTCTTGTCAATATTATTATTATGTCAATGTTTTTATACTTTGTGCTTTACGTTTTTGAGAGAGAATTTGACCTGTTGTTATTAAAAGGAATATTTATGATTTATTTTGAGATGGTTTTTGTATTGGCATTTGCCATATTATTTTCAAGTTTTACGACGCCAATACTTTCGGCATTTTTGACGATGTTTATATATATAGGTGGTCATTTTAGCGCGGACATTAAACTTTTAGGTCCAGGTATTGAAAATAAATTCTTTGAAATATTTTTAAATATACTGCATTATGTTCTACCAAACCTGGAATATTTTAACATAAAAACTTCAATTGTCCATCATCTTCCCGTATCAACGGTAAGTTTGATTTTTTCTGTTTTATATGGATTTTTATATATATCCATCATATTGTTATTATCGGTTTTTATATTTCAGAAAAGAGATTTAAAGTGATGTTTATATTGATGAAATGAAAAGAAAATTATTTTTCGCAATTTCGATAATTGTTGTTTGTTCTGGAATATATTCGTTTCAAAAGATAATTGATAAGGAAATAACAAAAAGAAAGGACATAGAGTTTATATACTTGCCGGATAGTAAGATATTAAAATATGTGTGTCGAGGATATGAAAATCTTGTTTCGGATATTTATTGGATAAAATGTGTGCTTTATTTTGGGAGAAATAACTTTAATGAAGATTATCCTTTTCAATTACAAGAAGTTTTTACAAATAGAAAAATAGAAAGAAAAAAAATAAACTGGGAAGAAAAAAGGAATAAACTTCAACTTCTTGACGATATATTGAACATAGTGGTTGAATTGGACCCATACTTTCAGTATCCTTACTTTTTCGGTGGACTATTTTTGTCGATGAAACTTGGCGAGTTTTATAAAGCGGTTGAAATTCTTCATAAGGGAGAGAAGGTTTTTCCGAATCAATGGAGGTTTCCTTTTTGGAAAGGTTTTAATTATTTATTTTATATTGGAGATACGCATTCTGCACTATTAGAATTTTTAAAATCTGCAAAACTTCCAGGTTGTCCAGAATTCGTTCTCGATTTTATTAAAGGTATTGTTAAAGGAACTGGAAAAAAAGAGACAGTAATAATGTTTTTAAAAGGTGCAAAAGATTCCGAACAAAATGAATTAGTTAAAAAACAGATTGATAAAATATTAAGCGAACTTGAAGAATAACTGATTTAAATTTTTTTGATTGAGTAAGAGTTATTAAAGATGAGATTATTATATTGTTTAATTTTTAATGTAATTTTTAGTTTAATATTAATCGTTAAACCTAAGCTTATATTTAAATTAAATGAATTAGGAAAACATAGAATAATATTTGCTGATGCTGAATTTTTTTCATCTCCAAAAGCAAGTGGTATTTTATTTATTTTTGTTGGTATTATTATTATATATATTGGATTTATTTTTAGAAATATTTCTACAGTAATAAATTTTTAAAAAAAATAATATGATATTTTATATCTTTCTAATAACTGGAATAATATCAATAATTATTGGGATTATTTTTTTAATAAAACCGGAATTGCTTATAAAAGTATCAGAAATATGCAATAAGGATATATTAACCGATGAACAAATATTAGGTCATCCAAAAATTTTAGGTGTTTTTATTTTATTTGTAAATATAATTATATTATTAGTAGCAATCCACTATAAAGATTTGATAATTTTATAAAAAATATAAATACTTTCGAAATTAAGATAAACTTATGAAAAATAAGAACTAATTGTTGCTTGAATTAGTTCAATTTATAAATAATTAATTTGTGAATATGAAAAATAACTCTGGTTTTACGTTTATAGAAATAGTTATGGTAATAGTAATTCTTGGCATATTGGCAGTATTTGCTATGCCAAAAATGATTGATATAATCGGAGATACAAAAGTAAATTCGACAAAAGATGAAATGTTGAATTTAAAAGTAGCAATAGTTGGAGATGCCTCATTAAATACTGGAGGAATTTCTACGTCAAGAGGGTATCAGGGAGATGTTGGAAGTTATCCTGCACAACTTCAGGATTTGGTTGTAAAACCAGACACTGTTTCAGCATGGGATAGAACTGCTAATAATAATCTTGGAGCAGGATGGAACGGTCCTTATATTCAAGACGATGGAACTGGAAATTATCTTTATGATGCCTGGGGCAATCCTTACGTTTTGACTTCAAATTCAATTATTAGCAATGGCGCAAATGGGATTTATGAGGGTGGTGCTGGGGACGATATTGTATTAAAATTTTAAATATT
>CAZBIT010000287.1:0-4040 GCA_964491835.1 uncultured bacterium | reverse complement strand
TTAAAAAACATAATAACTCTCTCAAGTGGACTGATAGGCAAAAAAGGAAAAAAAGATATAATAAGTATGAAAAAAGAAAACGAAAATTGGCTTCCCGGACTTCATTCAAGTTCCGAAGTCAATCGATACGTAATCAATTATAAAGGAGGGTATATATCATTTGAAAAAGAAAAACTTAAAAGCGGTTTTAAAAAAGCAAAATATTTTGAACCAAAACTGTTATTAAGACAGACAGGTGATAACATAAAAGCAACTTACGACGAAAGTAATTTATTATGTCTGAATAATCTGCACGTTGGCAATATAATTAACGAAAGATTTAATATATTATACATTCTTGCAGTTTTAAATTCAAAAATTATCAATGAATATTATAATCTCATCAGCCTTGAATCAGGAAGAGCACTCGCACAATTAGACATCGAATCAATAGAAGAAATCCCCATTAAATACACAGGTGAAGAAAATCAGAAAGTCATTGCTGATTATGTTTCTCAATTAATTAAATTAAATAAAGAACTATTAAAAAATGACGCACCAAAACTAAAAGAAAAAATAAAAAACATCGAGGCAATTATAAATAAAAAAATAGAAGAAATTTATGGATTTAAACAAAATTAAGATTTGATTTTAAAGTCAAAATATAATAAATTTGTAAAAAATAATAAAATATAATAATCTTTAATTATGTTTATAGATTATGCGAAAATAAAAGTCAGGGCGGGTGATGGTGGAAGTGGATGTTCAAGTTTCAGGAGAGAAAAATATGTTCCATACGGGGGTCCAGATGGTGGAGATGGAGGTAAAGGAGGAGACATAATAATAATGACTGATATTAACATTGCAACACTCATCGATTTCAAATACAAAAGAAGTTACAAAGCCGAAAGAGGTCAACATGGTATGGGTAAAAATAAATATGGCAAAAATGGAAAAGACATAATAATAAAAGTTCCCATCGGGACCGTTATAAAAGAGAATGGAGTTGCAATATATGACCTGACAGAAGACGGTAATAAAATCATAATCGCGAAAGGTGGAGGAGGTGGAAGAGGAAACACTCATTTTAAAACTTCCACAAACCAAGCACCAACATATTGGGAAGTCGGTAAAAAGGGCGAAGAAAAAATCCTCGAACTCGAACTTAAAGTCCTTGCCGACGTGGGATTGGTCGGATTTCCCAACTCCGGTAAATCCACTCTTTTATCAAAAATTTCTTCTGCAAAACCAAAAATAGCAGAATATCCATTCACGACATTATTCCCAAACCTTGGGACGGTACAAAATGAAGATTTTGTTTCTTTCGTCGTAGCCGACATTCCTGGACTAATTGAAGGTGCACATGAAGGGAAAGGATTGGGTGATGAATTCCTTAAACACATCGAGAGAACAAAAATTCTTATCTTTATGATTGAATCGATAACTGAAAACATTTTGGAATCATACAAGAAACTAAAAAATGAAGTAAAATTATTTAAAAAAGAAATTTTAAATAAACCAAGAATATTAGTAATATCAAAAATTGACCTTATTGAAAATCCCGAAAAACTTGACCCGGTTCTCGATGAAGAAATCCCGATTATAAAAATTTCCTCTATTTCAGGAAAAGGATTGAATGAATTAATTAATGCAATTTCAAATTTATTGAAAAACGAAAAAATCAAGAAGGTAAAAAATTTTAAATGAACATAAGAGAAATGCTCGCACTATCTGGTGTTCCAGAAATTGGTCCGACAAGATTTAGAAATCTTGTTGCATTTTTTGGCTCTCCAGAAAACGTTTTTAAAGCATCAATACAGGAATTACAAAAAGTTGACGGTATAAGCGAAAAAATCGCACAAAATATAAAATGCTTTGAAAAATATAAATTTGCTGATACACAATTAAAGATACTTGAAAAAACAAAGTCAAAAATAATCACATACTGGGAAGAAAACTATCCTGAAAATTTAAAAAATATTTATGACCCACCGATATTTATTTTCGTTAAAGGCGACATTATTCCACAAGACAAGTTTGCAATCAGCATTGTCGGAGCAAGAAAACCATCAAATTATGGTAAAATTTATGCGAGCAAACTATCTGAAGAATTGGCAGAAAAAGGATTTACTATAATAAGTGGAATGGCGCATGGAATAGATTCAATTGCACATAAAGGTGCGTTAAAAGCGAAAGGTAGAACCATTGCAGTTCTTGGCTCGGGATTGGACGTTATCTATCCAAAAGAGAATAAAGAATTATATCAGAAGATAACTGAAAATGGAGCGGTTATATCAGAATTTTTTTTTCGAACTAATCCCGACCCGGGCAATTTTCCAAGAAGAAACAGAATTATCAGTGGTCTTGGATTGGGTGTTGTCGTTGTCGAAGCGGGTGCCAAAAGCGGTGCACTAATAACTGCAAAATTAGCCTTAGAACAAAATCGTGAAGTGTTCGCAGTTCCCGGAAATTTAGAAAGTCCAAAAAGTGCAGGCACAAACGCTTTAATTAAAGAATCAGGTGCAAAACTTATCCAATCTGTTGATGACATCTTATCAGAAATAAAACCTCAAATAGAGGGATTTAAAAAAAAGGAAATGATAGCAAAAGAAGTTATAAATATATCGGAAGATGAAAGAAAAATCTTTGATATTCTTTCTGAAATTCCAACTTACATTGATAAAATTGCAGAAAATGCCTGCGTTTCAACTCAATTTGCCCTCTCAGTGTTGCTTACACTTGAACTAAAAGGATTAGTCAAGCAATTACAAGGAAAACAGTTTATAAGATTACAGGAAATTTAAATTATTTTTATTTAAAAAATTCAATTTAAGTTTATTATAAATCCAATACTGTTCGTAAAATTTGTACTATATTTGTAAGTTTATATGGTTTTTTTACATATCCTTTTGCTTTTGTAAGCACTTCTTCTTGTATGTCTTCTTCACTGTGTCCTGAGGATATAATAACCTTAACATCTGGATTAATTTCTAACATTTTCTCGAGCAACATTTTACCCGACATTTTTGGCATTGTCAAATCTAATATAACGGCATCAATCAAATCTTTATCTTCTTTATAAATATCTAAAGCAATATCTCCATCAGTTGCAGTTTTAACATTATACCCATATTTTTTTAATGTTTTTTCTAATAAACCTAATACTATTTCTTCATCATCAACTACAAGAATCGTTTCCTGCCCACCTTTAACTTTTAATATATCTTTACTTTTAATCTGTTTTTCGGGCAGTGCTTTTGGAAGATATATATGAACCGTTGTTCCCTTTCCCTTATAACTTTCTATATCAACATAACCGTTATGAATTCTCGTAATAATATTATAAACCATTGCTAATCCTAAACCCTGTCCCTTTTTTACTCCTTTTTCCTTGGTGGTAAATAAAGGGTCAAATGCTCTTTTCCGAATCTTCTCTGACATTCCCTTCCCGTTGTCTTCAAAAAAGATATGAATATATTCACCTTTTGAAAGCCCTGTTTCATCATGATTGATAATATTATATTCTTTAGCCCTTATCCTAATATAGTCCCCTATTTTGACACCTTTTTCTTCTATTGCATAAACGGAATTTGTCCCAAGATTTAAAAATACTTGATTAAGTTCAGATGCATTTGCAAATACATAAAATTTTCCAGGTCGTATATCAATCTTTTTTTCAATGAGTCGGTCGGTGGTCTCTTTTAATACGTTGAAAACCTCATTTGCTACTTCATAAACATCAACACATCCTTCTTCAGAAACAATTCCTTTTGAAAGTGTCTGAAACTGTCTGATAAGATTTGCTGCTCTTTCACAACTTATCATAGCATTTTTGATATAATCTTTTTGCGAATTAGTAAATCCATCTGATTCTGAATTTAGCATATCTATATAGCCAATAATTCCCGCTAAAATATTATTAAAATCATGTGCAATCCCCCCTGCAAGTGTTCCCAGTGAATCCATTCTTTGTCTAATCTGGAGCTGTTCCTCTAAACGCTTGCGTTCGGTGATGTCGCGTGCGAACCCGCAGTGATATTCTTTACCTTTGTATTCAAAAA